>JAGTUV010000125.1 GCA_018224305.1 Gemmatimonadota bacterium | reverse complement strand
CGCCACCAGCGTCCTCGCCACCAGCGTCCTCGCCACCAGCGTCCTCGCCACCAGCGTCCTCGCCACCAGCGTCCTCGCCACCAGCGTCCTCGCCACCAGCGTCCTCGCCGCCAGCGCCCTCGCCACTCCGATCTCGCGCACGCGGGGCTCAGTTCTGCGCGCGCGACCGGAGAAATGCCTCGAGGGCGCGCACGTGTGCGGCTGCGATGCGCCCCTGCACCGCCGGGTCGCGCAAGGCCGCTTCCTGGGCGGGAACCATCATGAACGCGGTCTCCGTGAGGACGGCCGGCATCCATGTCGGCCGCACGAGTGCCAGGTCGGCGCGACCGAAACCGATGTCGCGCAGCCCGAGCTCGTTGAGCAGTTCGCGCTGCATCATACGAGCGAGCTCCAGCGAATGAGGATGGTAGTAGTACGTGCTCGTTCCGTTGTTGGTCCACGGATTCACGCCGTCGGGGAAGGCATTGTTGTGCACTGACACGAGCACGTGCACGCCGGAATCGGCGGCCATGCGTGGACGATCGCCGAGCGGCACGGTCATGTCCGTGGTGCGAATCATCATGACGCGCGCTCCTGCCGCCTCGAGCATGGCACGCAGCTGAAGCGAGATGTAGAGATTCGCATCCGCTTCGCGCAGGTCCGTCGGACCGCGCGTCGATCGGTCCTCACCGCCATGCCCGGGATCCACGCCGATGTACATGCCGCGCAGCGGCGCTGCCGGATCAATGGTCGGTGGCCGGCGAATGCGGAGAATGAGTGCACCCGCCGCGTCGAAGAACGTGTGGTAGCCCCACACCGGTTCAGTCAGGTCGACACTCACGCGCATGACGTCCTCGGCGGGCTGGCTCCACGCAGCGCCCTCGATCAGAGGGTCAAGCCGGCCGTACTGGAAGAAGTTGATGCGCGACACGGCACCGAACACGTCGAGATGCAGTGTATTCCGCTCCTGCGTCACCTGGAACGGCAGCCGGGCGGGCACGGGCACGCGCAGGTCGATGTACTGCGGCTCCGGCGAGAACCGCACGGCTGCGACAGCGCCGGCCGGCGGCGGGGCCCCTTCCGGCAGAAGTCGCACGTCTCCCGTCGGCACCCAGGCCGTGCGGTCACCGCTCAGCCGAACGCGGTACATGCCGCCGCGCTGGCCCGTCACGGCCAGATGCGTCCCCTCAGGCCAGAAGAAATGGAAAGGCCCCGCGACATCCACGCGACCACGCACCGTCCAGTCTGATGGCGCGTTCGCAGGTGCCGTGACCACTCCGATGCGTGACAGATCCGCATCGAGCACCGCCACATTCAGGCGCAGCGGCTGACGAATCGTATCGCTGCCCGTGATGATTTCCAGAATCGCATTCTGTGCCGAGGCGTCTGCTCGAGCGTCCTGCGTGATGCCGCGCGGGGTGCCGAGCGGCGGCTCGGCCAGCGTATCGGTACGCGCTCCAGTCACGCGCACGACCGGTTGCATTGAACCGATCTGCGGTCGCGCAATCGCCGTGTCCGGTGTCACGAGCGGGCCGTCGATCCGCACCAGCGCCGAGTAGCGGGCGCTGACCGCCCGCCGCTGCTCCGTCGTCAGGTCGGCGCGGAACTCGTCGCCGGGCGCACCCTGCACTGCACCGCCCTGCTCGACCAGGGGTACTCGACGGCCATCCGGCAGCAGCACGGCTGCACGCACACCGGGCGGCGCCCGGAACCCGATCTCCACCGCCTCGCCCATCCGCACGGCGATCGGCCCCGTCGGATACGCTCCGCTGATTCCGGGCGCCACCGTCCCGGCCGCTCCGGACACATTGACGCGCCGTTCGAGAGTGGCCGTCTCACCATCCTTTGTCGCGTTCAGGCGATATACGCCGTCGGCAGGAACGGGGATGAAGCCGAGGAAGCCGCCGTTGGGAGCTACCGTCACCGCCTGTCCGTTGATCGTGAGCTGCGTACGGCCTGACCCCGTGGAGCCGAAAATGAAGTTCGAATCGCTCGCGATGCTCGCATCCTCGGGGGGATAGCCGACCTCCAGTGCGAGCGGCCCGTCGACGGCGGGGATGGGCGGCAGGTCGGTCGTACGCTGCGCCTCGAGCGTGCCGGGCACCGGGATCGCGTCCAGAGCGGGCGCACGCGCGGGTGTCGATGCGCAGGCGCTCGACATGAGAACGGCAATCACGGTCGCGAGCGTTGTCGCACGGAACGTGAGCGTTGTCGCACGGAACGTGAACGTTGTCGCACGGAACGCGATGCGCGAACGAACGGTGTCGAGCACGGCTGTCATGACTGGCCTCCGGAGACTCATCGTGGGTGATCGCCGTGATCCACGTCAAGCACTGTGCCGCAGCGTCAATTTCCGCCCATCGTCCGCATTGCCTCCGGACTGCGCCAGTAACCCGCATCACAGAATGCGAATGCCGGGGGGGGCGCGCTCAACGCAGCCTGGCCGGCATCCGGTACTGCCGTATGGTCGGGCCGGATGCCGAACAACATGGTACCCGTCGCCGGTGTCACGCGCATGATGCAGAATGCCTGCGGCTTGCGCATCAGCACGGGGCGCAGGTAGGCATCGGCAGTTCCACCCAGCTGGTCGAAGATCACATAACGCGCGCCGACCGAGTCGGCGGTCGCGAAGAACTGTCCCGGGTCCTGACTGAATGGATAGATGCTGCTTCGGTGGCCGCCGAGCGCGTAGAACAGGCGCGGCTTTCGCGAGAGCACAACGGCGTCATCCGGCAGCATATGCGGCGCATCCTCCGCCAGCCCGAAGAAGTCGTCCCACACCGCGCCCACACACGGGATCCGGTCCCCCGCCTGATACAGGGCTGTGCACGCACGCCCGATACGCGCGGCCTCGGCGATGCCGGGGAGTGCGAGCAGTACGAACAGGGCGAGCGTCGCAGCGCCGCCGGCGAACGCGTATGCCGGCACCAGCCTGCGCAACCCTGCCAGCAGCGCGTCTGCAGCGTAGTACAGGATCAGTGGCAGGACCGGCAACAGAAACCGCTCGCCCGACCAGACTTCCGGCCAGACGAAGATCAGACCGATGTACAGTGGAACGAACAGGTCAGCGACGCGTGCCATGCGGACGCGGCGCACCCATCCCGCCAGTGCGAGCAGAAATGTCATGACGCTGATCGCCACGACGCCCCCGGCGGCTCCGCCAGTCAGCAGAACAGGCATGTGCCAGGACATGTACTTCCAGTCGTTCTGCACAATCCGCTGCAGAAGGTCGACGAGACCGATCCGCCCCATGGCCGGCGTATACGGATCGACGAGCCAGAACTCGGACACATAGCCGCTCGGCCCCAGGCTCCGCGCACGCAGCCACCACAGCAGTGCGGGCACACCCGCGAGCACCGCCAGCGCAGCGAGCTGTCGCCAGTGTCCACGCCAGCCCAGCCAGGCGAATGCCGCTATCAGCAGTGGCAGGCCCGCGGAGCGAGTGAAGTACGCGAGGATCAACGCTGCGGCAGCGATGGCAAAGCGTGTCCAGTCATCCCGCCGCAGCCGCTCGAATGCCCACAGTCCGATCATCGTGAACGCCCAGAACGGCACGTCCGAAAGGATCCAGCGCCCCTCCCGCAGCACGCCGGGCGCAACGGCCAGGAGGATACCGATGCCGAGTGCAAGAACGGCACGGCGCCGTGCACGTATCCACAGGAAACTGAACGCGACTGCGGTAGCCGAGAGCGCGAGGACCACCAGCTTGAGCTGTACCCAGGGCTTCAGACCGATCGCGATGGCGATGGCCAGTATGGCGGGGAACGCGGGCGGGTACTTCGTGTGCGGCGGCAGCGCGGGATCCCACAGTTCCGTATACGTGCCGCTCTCGAGCATTGACTGCGCGAGCGTGATGTACGCCGCGTTGTCGCCACCGGTGTGAGGCTGCGGTGCGAACGTGATCAGCGCAAACGTGATATGCAGTGCAGCGAGCGCGGCCGCGATCAGCAGCGGCCGGCGTCGCACAAAGCGCCGGAGGCTGTGCTCGAGAACGGAACGAGGACGCCGGACGGTCGGCTGACGATCAGCGATACGTCCCGGCCGCGCTGCCTGACGCGACGCGACGCGGTTGCTCCGCCTGCGTGCCATTGGCTCAGCCGAACGGATCCGGCAGGGTGACGATCTCCATGTGCGACGACGTCAGATAGAAACTGCCGGAGCGCTCCTCGACCTTCATCCAGCGCACCGGCGAATAGTTGCCGTAGCGGGCGAACGTGACGGTTGCCGAGGCGGAACCGAGCAGGGTCGGCTCGATCACGCCGGGCGGATCGAATGGCGCCGTGAACACGTCGTAGCGCAAGCGAGTCTCATTGCGCTGCTCCTCCGCCGCATCCGGCCGTTCCCGTACGAACACGAAGTCATCGGTGAACGGTCGCGGGCGCGGCGCAATGCCGGGACCGACGACACGCTCACTGCCATCCGACATCGCTCGAACCACTATCGAACGGTCGCGTTCGTACACGACATGTCGTGCATCGGGAGACAGGAAAACCGGCACGACTCCCGCCACCGCCTCCACGCCTTCCAGCGTCTGCAGCAGCGTGCCGTTCCTCTCGATGCGTGCCGTGCCGTAGCCTGCGCCCCAGTTCGGCCAATGGTGGACGGGCGTGAACGTGATGCGGAACCCGTCCGATGTCTCACGGCTCAGCACACCCGTCGCGGAATCGCCTTGCAGCGAGGCACCGCGCTGCTCCGCCAGCTGAACCAGGTCCTGCGCGATCGCACGAAGTTCGCCGTTCGCCGCGCGTGGGATGTAGGCCCGCAGCAACTCGATATCAGTGTCACCGAGCACCTGAAGCGCCTGGGCCTGCACATCCCCTTCACTATCGGACAGAGCCATGCGGGCGATGCCGACAGCCTCCCTCGGGTGCGTGACGGCGAACTGCCGCATGGCCGCCACCGCAGTCGCGCGGATG
>JAGTUV010000124.1 GCA_018224305.1 Gemmatimonadota bacterium | reverse complement strand
TGGCCGACGTCAGCGGCGACGGACTGCCGGATGTCGTGTTCGGTACCAGCGGCGGGTTGCTGGAGGCTCTTTCGGGGTTGGACGGCTCCCTTCTCTGGTCGGTGAACCTCGCAGCCGACTATGGCGATACGCGCTTCGAACTCGATCACGCACCGGTGATCGCCGACCTCGACGGCGACGGCAGCCTCGACGCCTTCATCGTGGGCGGACATACCGAGTACCCGGACTACTCCGGGAATTTCGGACGGGCGTATGCGATTTCCCTCGGTCGGGGGTCGGGTCCTGAGTGGCGGATGTTCCAGCGTGATCCCCAACGCCGATCGAGTCTCTGCGGGGAGGAAATCACCGGCATTTCGGTGCTGGCGGACAACCGGCCCGCTCCCCTCACCCTGTACCCGACTCCCGTGTCGGAATTCCTCACCGTCGAAGGCCTCAATGTCCGTGGCATCCGCATTGTGGATGCGGCCGGACGCATCGTCCTTTCCCTGCCGGCGGCCGGAGAGACGACGCGTTTCGATCTTGGCGGGCTTCGTCCCGGCAGCTACTATCTCGTCGCGACCGGGGACGGCACGGCAAGCGTCCGCGCGTTTATCAAGCGCTGACGCGGCGGCAAGCACTGACGGGGCGGCAAGCCCTGACGGGGCGGCCCCGCGGCTTCATTCCGCGCCGAGGCCCACTTCCACGCCCGCGCGCAGCCAGCGTCCGTGCAGCGGGAGGCCGGGAAATTCCTCGATGGCGGAGTTGCTGAGATTATCCGCCGCAATATAAAGACTGATGGATCCGATATTTCGCCGTAACACGAAATCCACCGTCACATAATCGCGGGCGACCTGCTGGTCGGCGGCGATGACGGTGCCGTGCCAGCGGAATCTTCCGGGCAGGGTGCCGGCGAGCACGGCGCGCAGCAGCCGCGAGGGAGCGGACAGCGCATAGCGCGTGCGGTACGCGCTCCGGGTGTCGAGCTCTGTCGACAGCAGCTGCACCGACAGACCCGCGCGCTCGAGCCAACCCGATGATGCGGCCTTCCACTCGACGGAGGATTCCAGTCCATCGATCATCGCGCTGCTGAAATTCATGGCAATGAACATCTCCCCCGGGTTCTGCTGCACGTAGTCGATCAGGTCCCGCTGGTCACGGCGGAACGCGGTGACGGTCATGCCGAGCACGGGCAGCGGCTGCCAGCGAAGGCCCGCCTCCCCCGACCAGGCCGATTCTGGCCGCAGGTCCGCGTTTCCCCGTGTGGCGGGATCGCTGTAGTACAGGTCGGTGTACGTCGGGAGCCGGAACGAGCGTCCGACCGACGTACGTGCCGACCACTGCTCCCCGAGACGGAAGAGCAGGCCGACCGTCGGATTCAGCTGCGGACGGTGACTGTCGTGAACATCCAGGCGGAGGCCGGCATCCGCCTCCATCCACCGGGCGGCGTGCCACGACGTCGCGGCCGACAGTGACAGCCACTGCCGTGCGTGGTCTCCGAGATTGCTGCTGCGGATGCGGTCGGCGTTGGCTTCGAGGCCCGCGCTCAGTGTCAGGTCCTCACGCACGACGGCGATGACCTGCGCGCGTCCGCCCGCCAGCTGCGTGTGGTGTTCGTTGATGAAGCGGTCGGGGATACGCGTGTCGAAGTGAAAGCGGTCGCGCAGGTCACGCACGAACACCGAGGTCTGGAGTTCGGCCCTTCCCAGGCCGCGACGGAAACCGAGCGCCGCGAAGCCCACGCGCACGCGTTCGCGTGAGGGAATGCCACGTCCGGGGGAATAAAAATCAAACGCGCCGAAATCCTTGTCCGCGTACGCCGCGATCAGACTCAATCGTCCGGCGGCGGATTCGAGCCGGGAGAGGTGGCTGACGGAGAGATGATCGAAGTCCGTCCCCATCCGCCATCCGTCCGACGCACGGTAATCGACCGCGGTGCGGGATGGAATCCCCTCCCCTCCCCACGAGGCGTTCAGCGCGGCATGCCGCAGGCCGAAGCTTCCTCCTTCCAGCGCGGCATGCATCCGTGGCGGACCGCCCGCGGCCGGCACGATGTTGACCGCGCCACCCAGGGCGTCCGCCCCCAGCAGTGCCGAACCATGACCCGGCAGCACCTCGATGCGGTCGATCGCGGCGAGTGGCAGCGGCAGTTGGAGCGCGTGATGTCCCGTCTGCGGATCACCGAAACGCATACCGTCGAGGAGGACCAGCGTCTGTCCGAAGGTCCCGCCCCGCAGGCTGAGGTCCGTCTGCGTGCCATGGGCACCACGCCGTTGCGTCCACGCGCCCGACAGCCGCCGCAGGGCGTCATCGACGCTCGATGCAGCGGACTCCCGCAGTTCCCGGGCCGTGACCACCTCCACCGACCGTGTCGCGTTGCGCAGCTGCACCGGCAGCGCGCCCGCGGTGACGGTCACCGCGTCGAGGGTGGTTTCCATGGTATCCTGCTGCGCCAAAGCGCCGGCAGGAAGGACGTACGCCACGCTGATCAGCAGCGCGGCCATTCGAAAGAGCGATGTATGGCGGGGCATGGCAGGCGAAGGTTGGGGTGAAACTCTTTTCTGTCGTGTGGGGGTCGAAACACGAGCGTCTTCAAATTTCGTACGGATATGGCTGAAATCCAATCCCATCACCATCTGTACATCTGTCATCTGTCATCCATTCACTCGCTCCCCGAGGGCAGGAAAGCGAAATACATTGCTTCCAGCGCCCCGTTTCCGTAGCTTGAATGTTCCGGGGATGCAATGGTTTCGACGGGAAGTCGGGGTCATGCAAACGCGTTCCGTGCCTGGTATAAGCACGTTAATCCTGTACCAATTGGTATAACTGCCAACTACGATTACGCACTGGCCGCTTAATT
>JAGTUV010000123.1 GCA_018224305.1 Gemmatimonadota bacterium | reverse complement strand
TGGCTGTCGATGACCGTGATCCTGGCCATACATTCTGATCAGATTCGGGAGCACGGCGGTTCGCTCGGCGTCCGTGATAAAGGATTGCTTGAATCGGCGCTGGATCGACCCAGGAACCGCTTCCACTACGAGCGGGAATCGGATTCAGCACAGCTCGCAGCTGCGTACGGCTTCGGCATCGCGAAGAACCATCCGTTCATTGACGGCAACAAGCGCGTGGCCTTTCAAGCAATGTACGTGTTTCTTGGTATCAATGGGCGGACGATCACAGCCGACGAAGAGGAGGTGGTGCGCCTCGTTCTTGCTCTCGCATCCGGCGACTTGACCGAGGACGAACTCGTTGAATGGCTGCGCACGAACACGGCTCACCGCCGTAGGTGAAACACGCGCGCCGTCTAACGCCAGTTATGCGGCGAACACGTTCAAGTCGGTTCAGCGATCCTCTGGATCCTAGAGTGCCCCCTAAGCCATTAAGTCACTTGCATTTGCACATTGGAGGCCGAGGCCGGACTGGGCCAAGTTAGCGTCACGAGCTAACTTATGGACAAATGCACGCTGGAGGGAGCCAATGGATGCCACGATACAGTCGGATCCGAACGTAATGATGGGTAAGCCGGTGATCGCAGGTACGCGGATCACCGTCGAGTCTGTTTTGGAGCGGCTTGGTGCCGGCGAATCGATCGATTCCCTTCTCGATGCGCATCCTCGCCTCACTCGCGAAGCGGTCCAGGCTGCTCTGCGGTTCGCGGCTGATGCTCTTCGCGCCGATGTGGTATATCCCGGGCCTGGCGAAGCCGCTTGAAGCTCCTGTGTGACGAAGGCGTCGAGCGTCAGATCGTCGTCGCACTTCGGTAGCAGGGCCACACGGTTATCTACATTGCCGAATTGGATCCTGGAATCCGTGATGACGAAGTGTTGGCGCTTACGGTGTCGGACTCGATGCCGCTGGTTACCAATGACAAGGATTTTGGCGAGCTCGTTTTCAGGCAGGGACGCGCGTCCGCGGGCGTGATCCTCCTGCGCCTCGAGGGGTTGTCTCCCGCAGCAAAGGCCGATGTTGCTACGGCAGCAGTCGCGGCTCATTCTGATCAGCTTACCGGGTCGTTTACAGTTGTCTCGCAGCGTCAGATTCGAATTCGACGCAAGCCGCACTAAGCCAGTTGTGACCAATGCGATTCCGACGCGCCGCATAACTTTTAGGTGCAGCTGACGAGCAGGTATTTCAGCGCGAAGGTGCTGGCGAAAACTCGTACCGCAGTTCGGTCAGGGAGCCGCTGGTGAGGCTCGCAGCTGACCATCAGGAGTTATATGGATCGCTTGCCAATATGAACCGTAGCCTTGATCACCGCGAGATGTTAGCCCTGGAATCGCGGTTTCATGCGGCATCGACTTCCCGACCCACGTCCCCTCGCCGCCAGCTGAATCGGTCCCATCTCGCCATGGAGGCGCTCATGCGGACTCCGGTTTCACTCCTGCTGACGCCGTTCCAGGCGGTCGACGCGCATGCCCAGCTCCACGATCCCGGCGGGGAAACCGCACGCGCCCTTACCCCGTAGAGCCAGCACCACCCACTTCAGCGAGGACCGATGCGCACAAAGCACCTGATCAGCCTGACCGCCTTTCTCACGATCGCGCACCCGGCGCTGGCGCAGACCCCTGACCGCTACTCGATCTCCGGCGCCACCGTCGCGGTCTACAACCTGGCCGGCTCCGTGACGATCGAGCGCGGCACCGGCGCCAACGTGGTGGTCGAGGTGACTCGCGCTGGCCGCGATGCCGCGCGTCTCCAGGTCGAGCGCGCCGAGGTGAACGGCCGCCAGGCCCTCGTCGTGCGCTATCCGGACGGCGACGTCGTCTATGACGGACCGGGCAGCGGTTCGGCGCAGCTGACCGTTCGCGGCGATGGCACGTTCGGCGGCGGCATCCGCGGCGATCGCATCCGCATCCGTCGTTCCGGCAGCGGCACGCGCGCGCATGCGGACCTGCGGATACTCGTCCCGGCGGGACGCGATCTCGAGCTGAACCTGGGCGTCGGCGAAGTCTCTGCGAACGACGTCGAGGGCGGTCTGCACATCGACGTGCATTCGGCGGCGGTGCGGACGAGCAACACGAAGGGGCGGCTGAACATCGATACCGGCTCAGGCAGCGTCGTCGTGAACAATGCCGAAGGTGACAACATCCTGATCGACACGGGCTCCGGCAGTGTGGAGGTGAACGGCATCCGCACGAGCGATCTCAATGTTGACACGGGCTCGGGCCGCGTGACGGGCTCCGACATCGTCGTGACGAAGCTGCTCGTGAACACCGGCTCGGGCGCCATCACGCTGTCCGATGTGAGTGCGAGCGACATCGAGCTGGATACCGGCAGCGGCGCCGTCACACTCGGCCTCGTCTCGCAGATCGAGAGGCTGGTCATCGACACCGGCTCCGGCGCGGTGCGGCTCTCCGTGCCCGCGAACCTGAGCGCGTCCGTCGACATCGACACGGGCAGCGGCGGCATCAACGTCGATCTGCCGGTCAGCATCTCGAGGCGCGGTCGCACATCGCTCTCCGGCACGCTGGGCAGCGGCAGCGGCCGCATGGAGATCGACACCGGGAGCGGAGGCGTGACGATACGGGCGCGCTGATCCTTTCTTGCCATGACTGGACAGCCACGTCGCGAGGATCTCGCGCTGCTGCCCGCGCACAAGCGTCGCGCAGCGGGTAGCCCGGTTGCTCCGCGCGCGACTTCTTCATCGCGCCACTCGCGCCCATCACCGCAGCGACGGCGTCGTCGCCGGCGGCCGGCGATGCAGCGTCGCCTGCTCGTACGCATACGCGAGCGCGATCAGCCGCGGCTCCGTCCACGCATCGCCCAGGAACTGCAATCCTGCGGGCAGCGTGCCGTAGGTGTAGCCCATCGGTACGGTGATCGCAGGGAAGCCGCTGCGCGGCGCGAGCACCTGGTTGTTGTCGCCATGCGGTGATCGGAGGTCGCCGATCAGACGCGGCGGATTGCTCCACGTCGGATAGACGAGCGCGTCGAGTCGCTGCTCGTGCAGCACGCCGCGGAGCCGCTCCATGAACTGCGCCTTGCCCTCCGCAGCCACGCGGCAGCGTTCCGGATCGCCGCCCATCGTGTCGCGCGCCAGCGATCGCAGCCGGTCCCCCACCGTGACGTGGTAGCGCTCCGACTCGATGATCTCCGCGAGCGTCTGTGGCGCGCCCGGCCGCGTGCGCAGGTACGCCTCGATGTCGGCGCGGAAGCTCGAGCAGAGACGAACCTGGATCGAGTCGATGAATGATACGTCGACTCGATCGATGATCGTCGCGCCCGCACGCTCGAGGTCGCGCAATGCCGCATCGAACAGCCGCACGATCGCACTGTCCGCGGTCTCGCTGTCCGTGTAGATGCGCACCACGCCGATGCGCGCGCCGCGCAGCGCTCCGGCGTCGAGCGATGCGGTGTACGTCGCGGGAATGTGTGCGCGCGCATGCGCAGTCGCCGTGTCGGCGGGATCGTAGCCGGCGACGACATCGAGCACGCGCGCGCCGTCCGCCACCGTGCGCGTCATGGGTCCGCCGACATCGCGCTCGAGATACAGCGGCGCGATGCCGTCACGACTGGTGAGCCCGATCGTGGGTCGGATGCCGACGAGCGACGCGTGCGACGACGGCCCCCGGACCGAGTTGCCGGTGTCGGTACCGAGACCGACCGTGCCGAAGCTCGCCGCGACTGCTGCCGCCGTGCCGCCGCTCGAGCCCGCAGGCACACGGTTCAGCGCGTACGGATTGAACGTGTAGCCCGGCAGGAACGAGCCGACGGTCTCGTACGGGCTGAACGCGAACTCCGCCATGTTCGACTTCGCGATCACGATCGCGCCAGCCTCCCGCAGTCGTCGCACCATGAACGCGTCATCCGTCGGCAGCACATCCGCCAGCGCACGCGACCCCGCTGCCGTCACGAGATCCGCCGTGTCGTAATTGTCCTTGACGATCACCGGTATCCCGTGCAGCAGGCCGGTGAGTCTGCCCGTGCGCGCGAACTCGGCGTCCAGCTGCGCCGCGCGCGCGAGCGCGTTCGGATTGATGACCGTGATCGCGTTCAGCGACGGTCCGCGTTTGTCGTACGCCTCGATGCGATCCAGGTACGCCTGCACCAGTTCGACCGCCGTCAGCCGACGCGACTGCATCAGCGCGTGCAACTGCTCGATCGTCGCCTCGGTCGCGACGTCCTGCGCGGCCAGCGGTGACGCGGGCGCGACGGCGGCCGATACAAGCACCAGAAGTATGAGCGCGCGCCAACGCGCGACGGTCGCCACGATCGACGTTGCCCGGTGTGCGTTCACGTTGTGCTGTCCTCTTCGGGGAATCCGCTCCGGTGTCGCAGTATGCCGGAGATACCGATCGGCAGCAACCCAAACGCTGGCGCTTGCCTTAATGGCAGTGCAAGTTGGTTGCAGGTTCAGAACTTGCGAGCTTTGGCACTTCTCCGTCTTCTGGGACGGAGCCTCTTCAGTACACAGGAACCGTAGCTCGCGGCCTTGCGGTCGCCGCCCGCGCCACCCAACCTGCCGGGTAACACGACAGACTACCCGTCCGCCGCCCTCATGTCCGTTCATCACGGAGCCATTCCATGGTCCATCCAGCCGTCGCGCGCGTCGCGCTCCTCACATGTGCCGCCGCCGCCCTCGCCGCACCCGCGCACGGCCAGCAGCCGACTGCGTTCGTCGGCGGCACGCTCATCGACGGCACCGGACGCACACCCGTGAACAACGCCGTCGTGGTGATCAGCGAAGGCCGCATCGTATGCGCGGGCTCGCGCGCGTCCTGTGCGGTGCCGGCCAATGCGGCGACGGTCGATGTGCGCAACCGCTGGATCATGCCGGGCATCGTCGACGCGCACGTCCACTACTCGCAGACCGGCTGGGCGGACGGCCGCCCGGACGCGCTCGACATGATGGAGCGCTTCCCC
>JAGTUV010000122.1 GCA_018224305.1 Gemmatimonadota bacterium | reverse complement strand
ATGTCGTATGCGGTCGGTGATACCGGCTGACCGAAGCGAACGATAATTCTGCCCGCGCGTATGCGCCAGTTGTTCCTCGACATGATCTGAAAGGCTCCCTGCACTCCGACCGGCACAACGTCGATGCCATTGTGCAGAGCGAGCACGAATGCGCCCTTCTTGAAAGTTTGGAGATCACCAGTCGCGGAACGTGTTCCTTCCGGGAAAATTATTATCGAGCTGTTGTCTTTGCGGATGGTTCGACCGGCCTGATCGAGGCTCGCGACCGCGCGCTGATTGTCGCTACGGTCTACGGATATGTGACCGGCAGCCTGCCAGGCGTGCCCGAACAGCGGGACCCGCGCGAGCTCCTTCTTGGCTACGAAGCGGCAGCGCTTGGGCGTATACGCCGCGAGCGCGAGTACATCGTACCAGGAGGCATGATTGGCGACGATGATCTGTGCCCGGTCAGGCGCGAGATTCTCCAGGCCTGTAACCTGGACTTCGACTCCGGTAGCCCACAGGATCCAGCGGGCCCACCAGCGCGGAACCCGATCGTAGAAGCGCGAGCCCGCCCCCAGATAGGATCCGATGATCACCATCAGGCTCAACGGGATTGTCAGCGCGATGACGAAGAGAATGACCCAGATCGTGCGAATCATGAGGCGCGGAAGTGGTCGTGCGCGGAGTACGGCATCTCGGTAACGGACCCGTTCGCCCGCAGCATGACGCCCGCGCCGGCATGGATGGTCCCCACACATGTGAGAGGCACATCGAAGGTATCGACGAAGGCATCGGCAATGCGCTCTACGGCGCCCGGCGGCGCAGCGAAGCACAGCTCGTAGTCCTCGCCGCCGGTGAGGGCCAGTCGAAGATCCAGGTCGTGGTTGGAGGTGTGGGCATGAACTGTCGGGTGGATGGGCACGGATGCGGCATCGACGATGATGCGCACGCCGCTGGCCGCTGCGAGGTGCTCCACATCGCCAGCCAGACCATCGGATATGTCGATCAAGGCATCCACCGCACCCCGCGTCACGAGCCATATGGCTTCGGCGATGCGGGGCGTCGGAAGTGCGAATGCCAGGCGCGCGGCCGCCTCGGGTGTGCCGCCGGCCTGCCATGCTCGCACGGCTGCGGCCGCGGCACCGAGTTCACCGGTGACCCAGAGCGAGTCGCCCGGGCGCGCGCCGCGCCGCAGCACGGGATGCAGAGCGTTCCCGACGACCACAACGTCGACGACCATCGATCCGGATATGCGTGACATGTCGCCACCGAGCAGCACTGCGCGCGCGCCGGCCGCGGCAGCACGCACGCCGTCCATGATACGCGGGGCCAGATCGAGGTCGGATTCGTCGATGGCAAGCGAGACGAGTACGCCGATGGGAGTGGCCGCGACGGCGGCCAGATCGCTCAGCGCAGCCGCGGCGGCACGGTATCCGATCTCCTCCGGCTGCAGCCACTCCCGCTGGAAATGGACACCCTCGACCGAAATGTCCACGCTCAGCGCAATGCCCTCGCCCCGAACGACGGCACAGTCGTCGCCGGCGCCAACACGCACAGTAGCCGGCTGATGAACGACCGCACCGGCGGACCGGTCGACGGGATAGAACCGGCGGATGAGGTCGAACTCGGCGCCTCGGCCGAGCGGGATCTGCGTCATCGCGTGCCGCTTGATTCAAGGTGTTGGATGCGTCGTGATACCGGGCTGCGCATCATCGCAACATTGAACAATATAACCGGAAGACCGGCGTGTCGCCGCACGTCCTCAGTGGCGGGCCGCTTGATCGAACGTCACGAACGGGAGGTCCAGCAGGCTCGAAGTGGAACCCGGATCGGCCATGGCACTGGCCAGATGTTCGCTGACATCCGACGGCGTAAGGGAACGGCCGAGACCGGCCAGATCGGCGGCACGCCCGCTCAGGAACAGACCCAGCGCCGCCGCCTCGTACGGCTCGCAGCCGCTCGCCAGCAGCGCACCGATGGTGCCCGCCAGCTGGTCGCCCATGCCGGCTGCAGCAGTGTCCGATGAACCGACGCAGTTCACCAGAAGTCCCCGACCAGGCCTCGCGATCAGCGAAGGCTGACCCTTCAGCAGCACGACACAGCCGAGTGCATCCGCAGCGGCACGCGCCGCGCCCGGCATGTCCGCCAGTACGC
Source organism: Gemmatimonadota bacterium (assembly GCA_018224305.1). Taxonomy (GTDB): domain Bacteria; phylum Gemmatimonadota; class Gemmatimonadetes; order Longimicrobiales; family RSA9; genus SH-MAG3. Next base: position 5,095 of record JAGTUV010000122.1, on the reverse strand, counting down.
GGTCGAGCGGATCGTTCGTGAGCCGTGAGAGTTCGCGTGCGTGCGGTGTGATGACGAGCGGCGTGGCGGCCGCGATATCACGAAGCGCGGCCTGTCGACCTGCATGCATGTTGAGAGCATCGGCGTCCAGCAGCGCCGGCTTGCCCTTCATTGCGGACAAGGCATCAGCCAGCGAGGCGCGGGCGCTCTCGTGCGTGCCGAGGCCCGGTCCGGCCACGAGCGCATGCATCGGCTCGAGATCCCCGGCCGTGAGTGCACCGCTGTCCAGAAACGTCGCTTCCGGCACGAGTGTCTGCAGGACTATCCGATTGGCGGACGGTGACGCGATTCGCACCAGGCCCGCGCCGGCACGGATGGCCGCACGCGCCGCAATCGCGGCAGCACCCGCCATCCCCTCGTGGCCCGCCAGGACGAGCAATCGGCCGACGCTTCCCTTGTGCGCCAATGCGCCTCGCGGACGAAGATGCGCCCGCACGTAGTCGGGCGTGATCAGGTGAGCGTTCGTTTCGACGCAGCCTTGCGGGAAACCGATCTCCACCGCGATGAGCCTTCCACAGTAGCCGCGCGCGGGTTGCAGCATCAGACCGAGCTTCGGCCAGCCGAATGTGACCGTCGCATCCGCCTGAACCACCGTGCCGGATGCTCCGCCGGTAGTCGCATCGACGCCGGACGGCAAGTCGAGCGACAGTACCGGGGCCGCGGCCTCATTGACCCGGCGGATCCAGTCGCCGATCCTGGCGCGCGGCGAACCCTGTGCGCCGGTCCCGAGCATACCGTCCACGATGACGTCCGCGTGCGCTAACGCATCACCGGCGTTGTCAGACGCAACGATCTCGAGATGGTCGCCATGCAGAAGTGTGACGTCAGGCGGGGACGACCCTGCGGCGATCACTGCGACATCGCGGCCCCACGCGCGCAGCACACGCAGCATGACGAGCAGGTCGCCGCCGTTGTGACCGCTTCCTGCCACACCTACGATGCGTCCGCGCGGATGCAGCCGCTGAAGCACAAGGGCCGCTGCGCGCCCCGCACTCTCCATGAGTACGCGGTCCGGAACGTGGTAGCGTTGATGGGCCGTCCGGTCAGCGGCGGCGGCCTCCGTCGACGTGGGCAGCGGAACGTGCTGCCGGCCGAAGACGCCCGTCACCGGGTCAGGTGGGTATGAACTCATGTCACCGCTCCAAGCTCCTGCCGGAGCACACCACGCAGCCGCGACCTGGCGCCAGCGGCGCGGCTATTTGTAGCTCTGGCCGATGGTGCGGCCGAAGCTGATCTCGCCGTTGTCGATTCGAATGTTGAAGCCGCACTCCGGATTGGAGCAGACCCATGCCTTGTAGGTAATCGGAGCGCCGTCCCTGCCGTAGTCGGACAACGGAAGCATGGTCCCGCTGTCGCACTTGCGGCACTGCGGAAAATTCTCCTGCGCTGAAGCAGCCGCCATAGATCAACCCCTCCCCTCAACGAAGCCCCGTGCCCCGGCGTTCACACGATACTGCAACCTCCAGCCACAATGCAAAGCACGTTCCATGCAGAATGCCGGGGGCCTCTCCCTCCACCCCGCAGCATCGTAGTGACCGCCGGCCAACGGCGCCAGTCCACAGGATCAGTCGCCCGACGCACGCCGCGGATACTGGTCCTGAAACGCCTCGTCGAAATCGAAGACGTCCTCGAAGTCCTCCGGCGAATCCTCATCCTGCTTGATCAGTACTCCGCTCTCGACGAGGGCAAATACCACTGCGCCGACGTCGGCCGTCCGTTCGATGCCCCAGTGCTCCAGAACCGTGCGCGCCATGGGGCCGAATCGCTCCACAGCGAGATCGCGCACGCCGCCTGCCATCTCCCCCCCCGTGATGTGACGCGGTTCCGGCAGCCGTTCCAGTACATGGTTCAGCGCCGCCAGCACGAAGACGTACGCAGCATCCGCGTACCGGGGATTGCGTGCGCGCAGCGTTGTGAACAGCTCTTCATCCATGCTCGTTTCACACAGAACGTGGAGCGACCGCAGCCGCGCGTGCGCGTGTTCGACTATGCACGAGCATGTGCATGTTCATCACGGTACTCCGTGTACAACGGGAACCTGGCACAGAGTTCGTCCACCTTTGCCGCGACGCTGGCCGCTGCCGCGGCGTCGCCGGGCGAGCTGAGGACCCCCGCAATCCAGCCGCCTATGAGCGTCATCTCTGCGGGACCCATGCCACGGCTGGTGAGCGCTGCCGTACCCAGCCGCACACCGGACGTGACAAACGGTGAGCGTTTTTCGCCGGGAACCGTATTCTTGTTGCAGGTGATCCGTGCTCGCTCGAGCGACTCCTCCGCGAGCTTCCCCGTCAGGTCGCCCTTGTTCGTCAGATCCATGAGGACGAGGTGGTTGTCCGTCCCACCGCTGACCAGATCGAAGCCATGCGACATCAGAGCTTCGGCAAGCACGTGTGCGTTCTCGACTACCCGCCGCGCATATGTGCGGAACTCCGGCGCGAGCGCCTCGCGAAACGCCACAGCCTTGGCAGCGATGATGTGCATGAGCGGACCGCCCTGCATACCGGGGAAGACCTGCTTGTCGATGGCTTTGGCGAAATCCGCCCGGCACAGCACGAATCCGCTGCGCGGACCGCGCAGGGTCTTGTGCGTGGTGGACGTGACGACATCGGCGTGCGGGACCGGGCTCGGATGCACGCCGCCGGCCACGAGGCCGGCGATGTGCGCCATGTCGACCACGAGCCGGGCATCGACCTCGCGGGCGATCTCCGCGAACGCAGCGAAGTCGATGATGCGCGAGTACGCGCTCGCGCCCGCGACGATCACCTTCGGGTGGTGTGCCTTCGCCTGATCGCGGACCTGATCGTAATCGATGCGACCGTCCGCGCCCACGCCGTAGGAGACCGCCGTGTAGATGCGCCCGCTGAAGTTCACAGGCGAGCCGTGAGTCAGGTGACCGCCATGGGAGAGGCTCATGCCGAGCAGCACATCGCCGGGCTCGAGGAGCGCGAAGTAGGCGGCCATGTTGGCCTGCGCACCGGAGTGGGGCTGCACATTGGCGTGCTCGGCGCCGAACAGTTCGAGCGCGCGTGAAATCGCGAGCGACTCGGCTACGTCGACGTGTTCACAGCCGCCGTAATACCGCTTCCCGGGATATCCTTCCGCGTACTTGTTCGTGAGGACGGTACCGGCTGCCTGGAGCACGGCCGGAGAGGTGAAGTTCTCACTGGCGATCAGCTCGAGTGTACCGTGCTGCCGCTCCGCCTCGGCAACGACCACATCGTAGATCTCCGGATCGGTGGTGCGCAGCGCGTCCATCATCTCAGACCCAGGTCCTCTTGAGCGCGCCGACCTGTTCGATGCGCCGTTCGGCGACACGATCGGCCGCCTCGTACGTGGGCAGATCATCCGCCTTCGCGAGCTCGAAGATCTGGCCGAGCGTGTCATAGATTTCGCCGGCCTTGCGGCGTGCCTGCTCGGCCGACCAGTCGTTCAGCTCGCCATACACGTTGATCAGGCCGCCGGCATTGATCACGTAGTCCGGGGCGTACAGGATGCCTCGCTTGTGGAGCAGGTCACCGTGTCGCTCCTGTGCGAGCTGGTTGTTCGCCGCGCCGGCGATGATCTCGAACGTGAAGCCGGCGATCGTGTCATCGTTGACGACGGCGCCGAGGGCACACGGCGCGAACACCTGGGCATCCACAGTGTAGATGTCGTCGGGGCTGACGGCCTTTGCGCCGAATTCGTCCACGACACGCTTGACGCGGTTCTGGTCGATGTCGGTCACGGTCAGTTGCGCGCCCTCCTCCGCCAGGTACCTGCAAACGTAGTAGCCGACGTGTCCCGTGCCCTGCACGGCGATCGTCATGCCGCTGACGGAATCGGACCCGTACTTCTCCTTTGCACACGCCTTGATGCCCCGGTACACGCCGTACGCCGTCACCGGCGACGGATCACCGGACCCACCGGCGACACCGGTTACGGCCTCCGTCTCCATCTTCACGTAATCCATGTCCTCGACGCTGGTACCGACATCCTCCGCGGTGATGTAGCGACCGCCGAGGGATTCGACGAAACGGCCGTGCGCGCGAAATATCATCTCGCGCCGGGTCGTGCGGTTGTCCCCGATGATGACCGACTTGCCTCCGCCCAGATTGAGCCCCGCGACCGCCGCCTTGTACGTCATGCCGCGGGCGAGGCGGAGCGCGTCGATGACGGCCTCTTCATCGTCACGGTAGTTCCAGAAACGCGTACCCCCCAGCGCCGGGCCGAGCGTGGTGTTGTGGATGGCGATGATGCCCTTGTAACCCGCCGATGGCTCGTGGCAGAAGACGAGTTGCTCGTGGCTGTGTTCCGCCATCCGCTCGAAAATTTTCATGAACTCTCCGTTGATTGAATCAGTCGGTGAAGAGCGCCGCCGCAATGCGGAGCCGCTGCATCTCACTGGTGCCATGTATCAGTTCCATGGCCCTGGCATCCCGCATCAACTTTTCTACCGGGTAATCCCGCATGTAGCCGTACCCGCCGAAGATCTGCACGGCCTCCGTCGTGACATGCATCGCGCATGTACCGGCAGCGAGCTTGGCCATTGCGGCAGCAGCGACATCATCCGGACGTCCTGCGGCTCGCTCAATCAGGCAGCGGGCTGCGACGGTACGCATGGACATCTCGGCGAGCTTCATCTGGATGCCCTCGAAGCTGCGGATGCGGCTTCCGAACTGTTCACGCTCGTCTGCGTACGCTGCGGCATGATCCAGCGCTGCCTGTGCAATGCCGACCGCGATGGCGGCCGCCGAGAGACTGCCGAGCGGGTCGATCGCACTGCGCGGTTCCGCACCACTCCAGTCGAGCCGTGCAGAGGCGGGCGCTGCCACGCCATCCAGATCCAGCTCGACCGCGGGCACGGCGCGAATCCCCATCGTTGCCGCCGGCGGTCCCGGCCGGTAACCGGTATCGCGATCGAGCGCGAACAGTGCCGGACTGCCGCCCACATCGGCGCGCACGATCGCCACACCCGCCGCCGCTCCGTTCGTCACCCATGGGGAGGACCCGCTGAACTTCCAGCCGTCGGCGTGCTGCACGGCCGACGCGCCCGGGTCGGCGTAGCCGTCGCTGGCAT
>JAGTUV010000121.1 GCA_018224305.1 Gemmatimonadota bacterium | reverse complement strand
GGTACTCGTCGCCATTGGCCATGCTCACGGTCACCGTTCGCATGTTGCCGACAACATGTGCGTTCGTCAGGATCACGCCGTCGGCACGGATCACGACCCCCGATCCGGACCCGGCGCGCGATGAAATGCTGACGACCGCGGGCGATACGCGGCGCGTGATGTCGATGACGGTCTGCTCAGGCGTGAGTAACGGTGCATCGGCTGGAGCGCCATCCGCCCATGCGGGCGCGGCGCTGCCGAATGCAGGCACGTTGCCGATCACCGCCTGTCCCGCGCCGATTCCCAGACCAAGTGTGCCCGCGAGTGCGAGTCCGGCTGCAATTTTTCTCATTCCTCGTACCTCCTCCGGCGAATCCAGGGCGGTTGCACCGCTCCGTGATCCCCATCAATACTCCGGATAAGGGTCAAACGGTTCCATTCCGGGCGTCAGTCCGCCCGTAACGCCTCGGAGGGATCCGTGCGCGCCGCGCGGCGTGCGGGGACGAGGCTTGCGAGCACTGCGACGAACAACAGGATCGCGCTGACGAGCAGCAGAATCCGCACGTCGCCCGGCTGCACTTCGAAGAGCATCGACTCGAGAGCCCGCGTGGTGGTCAGGGCGGCGACCACGCCTGCCACAACGCCGATGGCGGCCAGCCCCACGGACTGGACCATGACCAGGCGGACCACCTGACTCACCCGCGCACCCAGTGCCATGCGCACGCCGATCTCCGCGCGACGCCGGCCGACCAGGTACGCGATTACGCCGTACAGTCCGACTGCACTCAGGAAAAGCGCCATTACGGCCGCTACGCCAAGCAGCAGCATCATGAACGACGTCCGCGCCATCTGGTCGGACCGCGCGATGATGTCGGTCATCGTCCGCGCCGCCGCCAGCGGTACCTGCGGATCCATCTCGCGCACGATCCGGCGGATGACCGGCTCGAGCGATGCCGCGTCGATACCCGCGGTCCTGACCGTGTACGTGATCTCGGGGAACGGGTGTCCGGTGACGGCTGCTCCATGCATCGCGGTCGTCGGGTAGTACACCGCCTCGACAGGGGGCGAGTCCAGACCGTCGCTGCGCACGTGACCGGCCACGCCGACGATGCGATACCAGGGCGGGCCATCCTGATACGAAATGATGCCTTTGGGGAGTGTGCCCTAGAACGTCAAGGGGAGCGTGCCGGCGCGCCGCATGCATATACGGGTCGCCGCGGTCGCAGCGTGCGGGTACGTTGCCCTTCGCCACAGATGCAATCAACAGGGAGGATCTGCCATGGCCCGCACTGAAAGCACCATGCTGGAACTGGGCACACAGGCGCCCGGGTTCACACTGCCCGAGGTGGATGGCGGCATGGTGTCGTCGGACGACTTCATGGGTGCACCCGCACTTCTCGTGATGTTCCTGTGCAATCACTGCCCGTTCGTGAAGCACGTCCGCGAGGAACTGGCGGCGATCGGCCGTGACTACAGCGCGCGCGGTGCGGCGATTGTTGCAATCAGTGCGAATGACGCGGACGCGTATCCTGCAGACTCACCGGACCGCATGCGCGAGGAGAAGCGGGACGCGGGGTATGTGTTTCCGTACCTGTTTGATGAAAGCCAGGAGGTCGCGCATGCGTACCGGGCGGCGTGCACTCCGGACTTCTTCCTGTTCGATGGGGGCGGCAGGCTGGTTTACCGTGGCCAGCTCGATGACAGCCGGCCGTCGAACGACGTGCCGGTGAGCGGGGCGGACCTGCGTGCCGCGCTGGACGCAGTGCTGGAGGAGCGACCCGTTGCTGGGGAGCAGAAGCCGAGTCTCGGGTGCAACATCAAGTGGAAGCCGGGGAACGAGCCGGCCTGGTGGGGCGCCTGACGGGCCATGGATCGCATGGATGACCGGACAGGTGACCTCGCGTATCGGCCTCGGAGAACGAACTTCGGACGAGTGCCTGACGTATAAGCTGTCGAGGTGGTTCTCGAACGAAGCGGTGGCGCATGACGAAGACGACGAAGCTACTGGGGCTGTTTGCGGCCGTCGTGCTGGTGGGCGGGTGCGGCGACATTTTCGGAGAGCAGGTGATCCGCGGACGCGGTCCCGTGGTGATCGAGTCACGGCCCGTTGGTCACTTCACGGGTGTGTCGAACGACACGGAAGCCGAAGTGGAGATCATCCACGGGTTCACGGATCGTGTGTTCATCCATGCGGAGGAGAATCTGCTGCCGTATCTGCGCACGCGTGTGCAGAACGGCACGCTGCGCATTTATACGGACGACGTGACCCTGCGTCCGCGCTACCCGATCGTCGTGGAAGTGGACATTGTCACGTTGCGCAGGGTGGAGTCATCGGGCAGGGGTTTCATGCGCGCGCAGCTCATCGACGCCACGCGGCTGGAGGTGAGCTCGAGCGGTACGGGCGACATCGACCTGCCGGGTCTGCAGGCGGACTCCCTGATCGTTCTGCATTCGGGTACCGGTGACGTGACGGCCGCGGGCCAGGTCGACCGTCTGCGGCTCGACATGAGTGCGGCGGGCCGTGTCGATACGCGGGACCTGGAGGCGTTTGACGCCGATGTGACGATCAGTGGCAGCGGTAGCGGCACGATCCGGGTGCGGGACTCGCTGAAAGCGACGCTGTCGGGCAGCGGCTGGCTCCGCTACTTCGGCTCGCCCGAAGTCGAGCAGCACGTGACCGGCACCGGCAGGGTCGAGCGGCAGGGGGGCTGATGGACGTGCGGTTTCGTATCGGCACGCAGGGCTGGAACTACGACACCTGGAGCGGTCGCTTCTATCCACCGGGCACGAAGTCGATCGATCGGCTGGAACTCTACAGTCGGCTGTTCAATACCGTCGAGATCGATTCCACATTCTATGCAATGCCGCCGGCCGGCAGGTTCCGTTCATGGTATGAACGGACACCGCCTGACTTTGTTTTCACGGCGAAGCTGCCTCGCGAAATCACGCATGATGCACGGCTGGTCGGTGTGGATGACCTGCTGATCGAGTTCTGCAACCGCGCGTCGGAGCTTCGGGAGAAGCTGGGCCCGCTCCTGGTCCAGCTGCCGCCGGACATGGGCGTGGGCGAACGGCCGGCGGTGGACGCGTTCGTGCGCTCGCTGCCGCGCGAGCTCGATTTTGCGATCGAGTTCCGGGACGTCGACTGGTTCGACACGGAAACGTTCGATCTGCTGCACGACCTGGATGTCGCGCTCGCCGTGAGTGTCGGCCCATGGATGACTACGGACGTCGCACTCGACGTGGCCCGGCGCGCGCCCGGCCGCTTCCAGTACATGCGGTGGCTCGGGTCGCCCCGCCACCAGGAACTGAACGCCGGGATGGTCGCCGCGCGGGATGCCGACCTCGAGCGCTGGGCTGAGCGGATACTGGAGCTGCTGCCCGGCAAACCCACCGTATACGCGTACTTCAACAACGACTATCAGGGTCACAGTCCCGAAAGCGCGCGCCGGCTCCAGGCGCTCACGGGCGGGGAGCCGGCGGACCCGGAGCGTCTGCGGGAGCAGCCGGACCTGTTCGGTACGGTGTAGCGTTTTTATTGGAAGGCGCGCTCCGTAACCGTGCACACGTGTCAGAGTACTGAGTCGAGGTGCAGGTCCAGCCGCCAGCCGCGCGGATTCCTCAGGCCGTGTGCGAGATCGAGGCGCAGCAGCCCGTCCAGCAGCGACGTCCCCACTCCGACAGCCCAGCGCTGATTCGCGCTGCGGATATCCTCGCGATCACCGGCCCACCCCCAGTCGGTGAACAGCGCCACAGCACCGAACGACGCCGTGCGAGCGATCTCGAGGCGGCCGCGCGCCATGGATGTGCCCGCCACCGTGCCCGGTTCGTAGCCGCGCAGCGTATTGGCGCCGCCGAGATAGAACAGGCGCTGCGGCGTGACATCGCCGGCCGTGGAGCCGGCGGCGACCTCGGCGCCGACGCGCAGGCCGTGCACCAGGTGAGCGGCGCCGCGCAGAGTGATGCTGGCGCGTGCGAGATCGAAATCACCGGTCTCTCCCTGAAGCAGCATCTCGATGCCGAACTGCGGCCTGGCGGGGTCGGTGCCCCACCACGGCATGAGCCGGAGGGTGCCGCCGTACTGCATGGCTTCCGCCGCCGTGATGTTGCGGCGGAACACGCTGTCGGTCCACAGGCGCGGCAGCGCGATGTGCGTGGTGCGAGCGACGTCGTTCTGATACTCCGCGTATGCAGTTGCATCCCAGGCGCGCCGGCTCGCGGGCGGTGGCGCCCACGTGAGCGCTGCGCCGCTGGCGCGGAAGTACTCGCCCGCGTCGCGGCCGAACATCAGGGCGGAAAGCGAGTTGCCGACGCCGAGTGCCGCACGTGCGGGGTCGACCGTGGCGAGCTCGTGGTATCCGCGGAGCTCGAGAGTTCGGACCATGGTTTCGCGTCGCAGTGCCAGCTCGGCGTTCGGGTGGAGATCGCCGAGGCCGAAGCGCACCGTGGCGGCTGCGTCCAACTGCGGCAGCGCAGCCGCGAAGCGGGCGCCGATCGAGAGCGCCTCAACCCGGTTGTACCGCAGCATCTCACCCTCGCCGAAGCCCCAGCCGAAGTGGGTGGTGATGTCGCGGCGCACGGGTCCGCCCAGTGATGCGAGGCGGCTCGACAGTTCGTCGAGTTCCGAGCGCGTGGCAAAGCCGGGCGCGTCCGACCAGATCGGCGGAGGCAGCTGGTCACTGTTGAGAAGTGCCGCGCTGTCACGGGGCACGAGGACCATCACCTGCCGGCCCTTGTTCTTCCGTTCGATGGTGCGGACATCCTCCGCCACGCCCCACTCGGCAGCAACGCGCTGCGCAGCTTCGCTTTCAATCCTGTGTGCGTGACGCGCGCGAGCGCTGTCATCCTCCGTGCCGCGGAATCGCGCGGCGGCGTCGGGAGAGTCGAGCTCGACATCGAGCATGTCGTAGTTGAGGTCGGTTGCCGCGGGAAAGCGGAGGACGCCGGCGCGGGCCATGCCCTCGAAGCGCATCGTCCGCGGCAGCCAATGCTCCATCTCCCACAGAGAGTACTCGACCGTCATCAGAGTGATGTCGAACTCGAACGGCTTCAGGAAGCCCGGCACCTTCCCGATATCCTCACGATCGTCGTCATCGATGGCGTCCATGTCGCGCATGATGTCGACCGTGCGTGCCAGCCTGTAGGCAGCCTGGACGAGCGCACCGCTGCCGGCGTCGATCCACAGAGTGCCGCGTACGGTGTGAGGATCGTCGCGGCGCGGCGTCACACGCAGTTCGATGGCGCGAACGGTCAGTCCGTCCTGGAGCCGGACGGTCAGCGTGTCGCCGCTCGCGAAACGGTAATGGCGCTCCGCCGCATCGCCGAGCGGGTGCTCGATCCAGAAGTCATCATTGTCGTCTTCGCGCGTGCTGTTGCCCAGCCCGAAGTACATCCGGTCCTCGCCCGGATCGAAGAGCTCGTCGATGCCCATCCCGCTGGGGCTTTTCGGCGCCTCTACGCCGCCGGGGTGCTGCGTGCGCGCGGCGAGCATCTGGACCACGGTCTCCGCATCGCGGCTCCAGCGTACGCGTGCGGCCGTCTCCTGCCGGAACAGTGTGCGGTCCTTGAGCGGCATGCGCAGCGCAGCGGCGATGCGGCTGCGTACGATCGCGGTATAGCTGCGGATGGAGTGGTCCGTGCGCACCCGGGCGGCGCGCGCGCGGCGGACGAGTGAGGCCGTGCCTTCATCCGCAAACGATGCCAATGAGTCGGCGGCCGTCGGCGGCAGGGTGGATCGCTGGGCGTGCGCGTCACCCGTGCTCGCGTGAGCAGCAGCAGCGAGAACGGGTAACAGGATGATGGCGCGCAGATGTCGCATGATTCGAAATCCGTGAATGAAGAGCACAGTCACGTGTTCCTTACGCGCGCGGCGGGAGCGGGGTTTCGCTGCGGCGGCCGCTGCGGTACAATGGCGCGCATGCGACTGCCTGCCCTGACCGCCCTGCTCCTGACGGCCCTGGTGTCGGCGTGCAGCAATGACCCCTGCGGCAGCCCGCCTCCTCCCTCGGACCTCCCGCCCGACCACGTGCTGCTCCGGCCGGATGCGCCGGGAATGAACGAGGTGCCGCCCGACTCGTTCGATGTACTGATGGAAACGTCAGCGGGCGCGCTGCATGTACGCGTGTTCCGGGAGTGGGCGCCGCTTGGGGCAGCACGCTTCTACAACCTCACTCGCAACGGTTTCTACGATCGTGCCCGCTTCTTCCGGGTCCTGCCCGGGTTTGCCGCCCAGTTCGGCATGAGCGGAACGCCCGCGATCGACAGCGTCTGGATGGAGCAGCGGCTGGACGACGAGCCCGCCCGCATCACGACAGGACCGGGCACGCTGTCCTACGCGATGGCGGGACCCGGCACGCGCACGACGCAGCTTTTCTTCAGCTATCGCGCAAACGAAGCGCTCGATGCGCAGGGATTCGCCCCGATCGGTCGGATCGTCGACGGCATGGAGGTGCTGTTCAGGCTGAACACCGAGTACGGCGAGGTGTCGCCGGAGGGCAGCGGGCCGTCGTTCGGCTGCATAGCATCACACGGAAATCATTATCTTTCAAGACGTTACCCCCGTCTCGATTCCATCCTGAGCACGCGCGTCATCGTACCTGGCGGCGGCGGCTGAAACCGTCGCAGCGCAGCCTTCGTAAGGAGGTTCGGACGCACATTGCAACTCTTTCGAAGTTGGCAGCGTCCAAGTTGGTGAAGCGCCGGGTGGACCGGCGATAACATAGATGATGCGGGGGAGGTAAGTATGATTCGAAGAGATGTTCTGAAGCGGGACAGTCGGCCGCTGAAGTGGTCGCTCATAGCGGCCGGGTTCGCGCTGTCACTGGGGCTCTACGCGGAGCACGCGCTCACGGCGAAGGTCGTCGTCGAGACGGAGGATCCGACCGCAGTGGTCCAGAAGGCGACGACAGCCGCCCCCGCACCGGCGGTAATTATCGGATAGCCCGGCGCGGGCACCGCAGCAGCGGTGACCCGCGTTGCGGTTTATGCAAGGCGCGCTACTCGAAGCGCACCGACTCGACCAGCCTCCTTCCCTGCTCCAGGATTCCAGCCGACACGTACACCCGGATCCAACGACCCGGAAGAACGCCGATGCCAGTGCGCTTCATTGCTCCGTGCATCGATGACGCTCGTGCCGGAGGTCACCGGTGCGAGCCGTCCGTCCTTGAAGTTCAGGCCGGGTCCACCAGAGCGACCTGGACGTCCATGACGTTCGTGCCGGTCGGCCCCGTGCGGATGAGCGCGTCCGCCGCTGCGAGGAACGTGTAGCTGTCGTTGCGGGCCAGTGCAGCGACCGCGTCGAAGCCCGCGGTCCGTCCCGTCGAGACTGTTGTCCCGTCCGCCACGGCACCCGCCGCGTCCGTCGGTCCGTCGATGCCGTCCGTACCGACGGCCGCGATGGTCACGTGATCGACGCCGGCCAGTTCGATTGCGGCGGCGAGAACGAGCTCCTGATTTCTGCCACCCGTGCCGGGCCCGGTGACGACGACGGTCGTCTCACCGCCAGACAGGAAGCACGCCGCGCGCGGCGTGCTGCGCGCACGTCGCACCGCCTCGCG
>JAGTUV010000120.1 GCA_018224305.1 Gemmatimonadota bacterium | reverse complement strand
GTCGCCACAGGCTGCCCGCGGCGGCCCTGGCCATGACCGCCGCCGCGGTACTCCTCGGTGCGGGCGCGGCAGCATGGCAGGCGTCTGTCGCCGACCGCGAGCGGGTGAGAGCGGAGGGCGCGCTGCGGGACGCCGAATACGTGACAGACTTCCTGATCGGGCTCTTCGATGCGGGTGATCAGCCGCCGGTGAACGTCAGCGTGCGGGCCCTGCTCGATCGCGGGATGGCACGCATCGACCAGCTCGGCACACAGCCCGATGTGCAGGCGGGCGTGCTCGGTGCCATGGCGGCGATGCACGAGGGCATTGGTGAGTACGAGAACGGCCAGCATGCGACGGAGCGTGCGCTCGCATTGCTCCGGGAGCATGGGGCGGAGGAGTCCGCTCAGGGCGCGCGGCTGCTGGTGCAGCTCGGCACACTGCTGCGTCGCCGGGGAGAGTACGACAGCGCGCAGGCGACATTCGTTCGAGCGCGCAGCATCCAGGAACGCGTACTGGATCCCGCCGATCCAGAGCTGAGCTTCACGCTCCAGAACCTCGCGCGCATGGCCGTCTACCTCGGCGATTTCGCGGAGGCCGAACGACGCGCCAGAGCCGCACTGGATCTGCAGCTCCGCACGCTCGGCGCCACACACCGCATGCGCGTGAACATGCTCGCCCAGCTCGGCGCGATTCAGCGCGCCCGGGGTGATCTGGCGGGTGCCGAACGGACTCTCCGTGAGGCCGTAGCGCTCAGATCTCATGCGACGGGCTCCACCCGGCACGAAATCCTGAACGACCGCTTCCAGCTGGCCACCATTGTATACGCCGACCCGGCGCGTGCAACCGAGGCCGAGGCGATGTTCCGTGCCGAGCTGCCTGCTCTCGATCCCGACTCCCCCGACGACCTGTTCTTCATTTCCTGGGGTGAGGGCACGCTCGCGGAGATACTGGGCAGCCGCGGTGATCTCGACGGCAGCGAGCAACTGCGCCGCCATGTGATGGGGCTGAGGCGCCGGCACCTCGGCCCGGATCATCCCGCGACTGCGGAAAGCATGATCAACCTTGGCGCCACACTCGTTCAAACCGGCCAGCTCGAGGAGGCGCTCAGCCTCATTCGTGACGGTGCCGCCATCAATCGCATGGCCCTCGGTGACCGGCATCCCACGTATGCGGCATCGCTCATCCAGCTGAGCCGCATGTTGGTAAGGACGGGCGATCTCGCAGCGGCCGACAGCGCGATACAGATCGCACTGGCCATTCGCGGGGAACGGTACGGCCGGGAGAGCCACCCATATATCGGCGCGCTGCATCAGCGGGCCCTGGTACAGATTGCGCTGAAGCGCTTCACGATTGCGGAGGAGGTGCTCACGGAGGCACTCGCGCTCACCAGTGCTGCGGGCGCGGGAAGCTCATGGAGGCTGCTGCACGAGGCATTCGCGGAACTCTACAGCGCCTGGGGCAGACCCGGCGACGTCGCGCGTCACCGCGAGCTCGCGAGCAGATCCCCGCCCCCCTAGCCCGTCGTCTGCCACTCCCCTGTCCGGTTCCGTCCGCTTTCTCCGTAGATCCTTTGGAAGGAGCGAACAGAAACCCGACAAGTGGAGAAACCGACATGCGCTGGAAACCCGATCCTACCTTCTATGCATCCCCGAAGCACGCGATGGACGCGCCTGCGGAAAAGCTGGCGTACGTCGCGCTGCTGAATCCAGGCCACGATCGGCCGGACGCCATCGGTGTGGTCGACGTCGATCCCGAGTCTGCCGAGTACGGCCAGCTGGTGGGCCAGGCGGACATGCCGGGCATCGGCGATGAACTCCACCACTTCGGGTGGAACGCGTGCAGCTCGCACCTGTGCGCGTATGCCCCTGCACCGCACATGGAACGTCGCTACCTGATCGTTCCGGGCATCGCATCATCACGCATCGCCGTTTTCGACACGAAGCAGGACGCGCGGCGGCCGGAGCTCGTGAAGGTGATTGACGCGCAGACGATCGCCGACCGCACGGGCTACACCACGCCGCACACGACGCATTGCGGCCCGGACGGCATCTACGTGAACGCACTGGGCGGTGTCGATGGTGACGGGCCGGGCGGCGTGTTCATGCTGGATCACGAGACGTTCGATGTGAAGGGCGCGTGGGAGGTCGAGCGCGGCCCGCAATACCTGGCGTACGACTTCGGCTGGCACCTCGGACAGGACACGATGATCACGAGTGAGTGGGGCACGCCGAACATGGTGAAGGATGGCGTGAACCCGGAGCTGCTGCTCGGCGGCAAGTACGGCCACGCACTGCACGTGTGGGACCTGCGCAAGCGGCGGCACCTCCAGACGCTGGACCTGGGCGCGGAGCAGCAGATGGTGCTGGAGCTGCGGCCGGCACGCGATCCCTCGAAGGCCTACGGCTTCGCGGGTGTGGTGATCTCGCTGGAGGACCTGTCGGCCTCCGTCTTCCTGTGGTATCGCGATGGTACGAATGGCACCAGCGTGTGGAAGACGAAGAAGGTGATCACGATCCCTGCGGAACCGGCCGCTGCGGACGACCTGCCGCCGCTGCTCAAGGGCTTCGGAGCGGTGCCGCCGCTGATCACGGATCTGAACCTGAGCCTCGATGATCGGTTCCTGTACGTTTCGTGCTGGGGCACGGGCGAGATGCGGCAGTACGATGTGTCGAATCCGTTCGAGCCGGAGCTGACGGGCAGCGTACGGATCGGCGGTATCGTGAAGCGCACGCCGCACCCGGCGCGGCCGGATCAGCCGCTCAACGGCGGACCGCAGATGGTGGAAATCAGCCGTGACGGCCGGCGCGTGTACTTCACGAACGCGCTGTACTCGCCCTGGGATGATCAGTTCTATCCCGATGGCGTGAAGAGCTGGATGGCGAAGCTCGACATATCGGCGGACGGCGGTATGGCGTTCGACGAGAAGTTCCTCTTCGAGGCGGACGCCGGCATGCGTGCGCACCAGGTGCGGCTCGAGGGCGGTGATGCATCCTCCGACTCGTTCTGCTACTCATGAGCGCGCTGGAGGCAGGCCCGGTGATCGCACTCGTCACGCTGGGTGCGGTGCACGGGATCAACCCCGCGATGGGCTGGCTGTTCGCAGTCGCACTCGGCCTGCAGGAGAGGAGGGCGCGCGCCGTATGGCGCGCCCTCCCGCCGCTCGCGCTGGGACATGCGCTCGCCGTCGCAGTGGTAGTTCTGCTGGGGCTGGCGGTCGGTCACGTGGTGCCGCACAACGTCCTGCGCTATGGCACAGCGGCGGTGCTTCTGGTGTTCGGCGTGCACCGTCTGCTGCGCGGTCACCGTCACCCGCGGTTCGGCGGGATGCGCGTCGGATCGCGCGATCTGACCGTGTGGTCGTTCCTGATGGCGAGCGCGCACGGTGCCGGTCTGATGGTGCTGCCTTTCGTAATGCCGGCTGCCGCAACGGCCGGCGCTGCTGCCGGCCATGAGGCTCACATGGCGCACGCCGGCGTGATGGCGGGGGAGATCACCGGCCTTGCGGCCGCTGGCGTGCACACCGCGAGCTATCTGATGGTCACGGGGATACTGGCGGTGGTCGTGTACGAGCGTGTCGGCCTGCGCATGCTGCGCACGGCGTGGATCAACCTGGACGTACTGTGGGCCATCGCACTGATCGCGACCGCCCTCGTGACGCCCTTCATCTGAACTGCGTGACGTCATGCAGCCGGAAGACGCCGCGCGGATGCTGGAGCGCCACCGGGACGCAGGGGGTCGGACAGGGTGGAGCGCCGCGGCAGTAAAGGGCACCAGCGATGCCAGCGAGCGCATGGCCGGATACGGGCTGCTGGGTCTGATGTTCGAATCCGGCCACGTGCTGGCGTTCCGACGGTTCACCGCATCGTCCATCGGCCCGCCCTACGTCTCGATCTGGCATCGCCGCCCGGACGGCCGGTGGTTCATACACACGAACGTGGAGCCCGCGCGCGCGTGCCCTCGGTATTTTGGCCCGGCGCTCCATGGGTATCACGTCGATGAGATCGACATTGCGTGGAAGGGGCCCGCAGAGCTTTCGATCTCGGCGGTGCACGCGCGGATTCATCTTGCGCTGCGCCTCGAAGGCAGCGCGCTCACCCGTCTGCTCGGTGCTGCATCACGTGCGGCGCCGGGTGCTCTGCTCGAACATCGACGGAGCGGCGTAGTGGCCGGCCGCATTCTGGGCGCCGGACGAATGACGCTGGCCGGCGTCGCACCGGCCGGTCAGGAATTCGTCATCCGGCCGTCAGCTGTGTGGCGGGTGGCGGCCGCGGCGGCCGTCATTGATGGGCGCGAGGCGGGCGCGGTGATCACGGCGGTGGATCAGGCAGCACTCGGCACTTTCGCGATCCCCGCGCGCGGCCTGTTCGCCACGGGGCGCGTGGAGTTCAGGACTCTGGCGCCAGCGGCACGCGTCTTCCCATAGTACAGGCAGCCCCCAACGGGAGGACTGCCATGCCGGACATCACGATCCATGACGTACCGCAGACCGAGCTCGATGCGATCGAGTCACGAGCCGCGCGTCACGGCCGCTCCGCCGAAGCCGAGCTGATGCACCTCATCCATGAGGCCGCGGGCGAGGAGATGCTGGTGACG
>JAGTUV010000119.1 GCA_018224305.1 Gemmatimonadota bacterium | reverse complement strand
GGCCAGGACACCGGCGGCTAGACCACCGGCGGCCAGGACACTGGTGGCCAGGGACACTGGCAACAAGGCCACCACCGTCGGCCAGGACACCGTCGGTGCAGGCGACGGCTGAGCGCGGCTCATCTCCCGGCAGGCGCGGCTCATCTCCCGGCAGGCGCGGTCAGCGCCGCGTTCCGCCCGCGGCCCCATCCCTCGAGTGCACCACCTCGCCTCCGACGATCGTGTAATCGACCTGCACGCCGGGGATGCTGACCGGGTCGATGCGGGTGAGGTCGTCCGACAGCACCACCAGGTCGGCCATCATGCCGACGGCGATTGTGCCCATGCGGTCCTCCATGAAGACGCCGTATGCGTTCGCGGCCGTGTATGCGCGCAGCGCTTCCTCGACCGTGATCTTCTCGGCCGGCACCCAGCCGCCCGGGTTGGCATCATCGATCGTGCGACGCGTGACGGCGGCGTAGATGCCGAGCAGCGGATCGATTGGCGCAACCGTCCAGTCGCTGCCGAACATCAGGTTCGCACCGCTGTCCAGCAGCGATCTGAACGCGTACGTGCGCTGGATGCGTTCCGGCCCGATCCGCTTGCCGGCCCAGCGCCCGTCATCAATGGCGTGATACGGCTGCATCGACGGTAGCACGCCCATCCGGGCGAAGCGGGGGATGGCTGCGGTCGAGAGATGCTGTGAATGTTCGATGCGGAACCGACGGTCGCGTTCACCGTTCGTCCGTGCGGCCGCGTCGTAGACATCGAGCAGCCAGTCGTTCGCACGCTCGCCGATCGCGTGCACGACCACGTGCAGGTCCGCTGCGTCCGCGCTGACGATCCAGTCGCGCAACTTCGCAGTGTCCGCCACCATCAGTCCGCTCGTGCCGGGCTCGTCGTCATACGGCTCGTAGAACCACGCAGTGGTGGATCCGAGCGAGCCATCGACGAAGCCCTTGAGGCCGCCCCAGCGGAGGCGGTCATCGCCAATGCCGTTCGCGGCGACGTAATCGCGCAGCCGCTCCCATGACGCGAGTGGAACGAGCGAATAGACGCGGATCCGGAGCGCGTCCGCAGACTGTGCACGCTGGTACGCCTCGAGGTCCTCCCAGGCACCCATGTCGTGCACCATGGTGACGCCCCGCGCGAGGGCATGGGCCTGTGCGCGGAGCAACGCTTCGTCACGGTCCGCGTCCGTCGCCTGCGGCATCACGCGATACACCAGCGACATCGCTTCATCCTTCAGCACGCCCGTCGGCTCGCCCGTCTGCTCGTCGCGCACGATCGTGCCTCCCGCTGGGTCCGGCGTGTCACGCGTGATGCCAGCGAGTTCGAGGACCTTTGTATTGACCACCATCATGTGGCCGTCGAGCCGGCTGACCGCGACGTGATGGTCGGTTGTCAGCGAGTCGAACCACTCGCGCCGTGGCAGCGGCGCACCCTCCCACATCTCGTGGTCCCAGTCGCCACCCAGAATCCAACGGTCGGAGGATACCGTCCGCGCGAACGCACCGATCCTCGACGCGAACTCCGCCGGTGTGGCCGATGTGCGCAGGTCCACACTGCTGAGCTGGAAGCCGCCGCTGATGAAGTGCGTGTGGTCATCGATGAATCCGGGGGCGACGAAGCGACCGGCGAGATCGATGGTGCGCGTGCCGGGACCGGCGTACGCCTCCACTTCCGCAGTCGTGCCGACGGCGAGGATGCGTCCGTCATGGATCGCGACGGCCTCGGCGGATGGTGCATCGGAATCGCCCGTCCATACGACGCCGCCGGTGAGCAGCAGATCGGCAGTGTTGCCGTCAGCAGCGCAGCCGGCGAGGAGCGTTGTGATGAGCAGGATCGGCAGACGTTGCGACATGTTTTCCGCCTCGGGGATAAAGAGTTTCCAGGCGACGCAATGGAGCGCTGTCAGGCGTTACCGGGCTGTTCCAGATCTGCATCACATGCTGTCACAGTGGTGTGTTTTCGTTCGTTCTACAGATGGCGCATGTACGCGTCCCAGCGACGATTGCACACGAGGTCCGGAATGGGCACGCGGAATGCGTTATTCACGACACGGCCGCTCGGTCGAGCGACCGCTGTACCAAACCATGGGAGGCGCCTATCCGCACGTTAAGTGTGAGTCTCGTGGCCGTCGCTGCAATTGCGGCCAGCCTCCTGCTTTCACGCAGTCGCGATGAGAGTGATGTCACCGGCCTCATCCCCGCCGGTGAGAATGCACAGATTCATCTCAAGCTCGACGCGATCCGGGAAGCGGGACTGTAGTGAGTTGACCCGCGGCCGCGGTGGCGACACGGAAACGTTTCGCCCAGCCGCCCCGCACGCTGCATGAGAAGAAGCGCGTGTCGTCCTGCCGGGACGAACGCGCTTTTGTCTTTTGCCGGCATGCAGAGCCGCTGCCCGACTGTAACCGGGTGGTGCTTCGCTGGTGGTGCACCGATCGCAACGGCTCCCCGCTCACCCTCCCGGCGCGCTACTCGAAGTGTACGCGGTTCTTCTCGATGTAGCTGGTCCATTCCGGCGGAACATCGGTGTCCGGGAAGATGGCTGTCACGGGGCATTCCGGCTCGCACGCGCCGCAGTCGATGCATTCGTCCGGATGAATGTAGTATTGATCTTCGCCTTCGTAGATACAGTCCACCGGGCAGACCTCGACGCAGCTTGCGTCCTTGGTGCCGATGCACGGTTCGGCGATCACATATGGCATTTCGGGAAACCCTCCCCGGCTCCTGATAGAGGCGAATACGGTACAGCAGCATGATAGTGCAACCTGTACGCCAGTGCTGGCAAGCCCGCGCGGTGTTCAGAGCGGGATGATGAGGCGGCGCTCGAAGGCGTCGGCCCAGCGCTCGAGGCGGCGGGCGATCAGTGCCGAGAAGCGGCGTGCGGCGGGAATGTAGGCGCTGCGGACCTCCACGTGGAACGATCGCCAGTCCATATCGCTGCGGAGATGGAGGTGGCGCGCATGGTCGAGGCGCTCGGCCACCGCGATGAGACCTGTATCGACATCCGCAGTCACCAGTCGTTCCAGGAGTTCCTCGCCGACGTGAGCGGGGCGCGGGACCGAGTTCGCGATGGTGCGCAGCTTCGTCACGGGTGCGGGTGGTACGAGCGCGGGATCGACGGTGTCCACGAACGCGGCAGCGGCCAGCGCATCGAGACTGCGGCAGTTGCCGTCTGCGATCAGGATGCGGATCGTGCGAGCGGGATGCAGATAGCGCGGATCGTGATCATCCTCGACGCGGTCATCACGCAGCGTGAGCGACTCGGCGAGTGCGCCGCGGAGGATGGCCGTGTCGGCCTCGTCGAGGACAGCGCGCGCTTCGCTGGTCACGCGCTCGAGCATGGCCTGCGCGCGCTGCCGCACGAGCTCAGCCGCTCTCCGGCAGCCACTGCTGCTCGTCCATGCCGGCATGCATGTTTTCACGGCGTGCCCAGACGAACAGCAGATCCGAAACGCGGTTCAGGTAAACGATGATCGATGCCTCGACGCCGCCACGCGGATCGGCGGACTCGCCCCCGGCGCGCGCGAGCCGAACCACATCGCGCTCAGCGCGGCGGCAGGTCGTACGCGCGACATGCAGTGCCGCCCCGCCGGGTGAGCCACCGGGCATCACGAATGCACGCAGCGCGGGAAGATCCGCCTCGGCGTCGTCGATCCAGCGCTCGATCTCGGCAATGCGGGCGACAGGCAGGGGCGGCAGCTTCGGCTGCGGCGCGCCGGGCCGCACGACAGTGGCGAGGTGCGCACCGATCGTGAACAGGTCGGGCTGAAGCATTGCCAGCCGATCCGTGATCATCGGCTCGCGCACCTGGGAGAGGGCCCAGCCGATCATCGCATTCAGCTCGTCGACCGCGCCGTACGCGGCGACGCGAGGGTCCGACTTGGGCACGCGACCTCCGCCGAACAGGCCGGTGTCGCCCTCATCGCCGGTACCGGTGTAAATGCGCTGCACCATCATGTCACCGCGGGTTCGAGCAGTTCGAGTGTGCCGTGCGTGGCATCGAGTCGTGCCCGCACGCCGAGCGGCAGGGTCCAGTTGTCGGGCTCGTGACCGATCGGGAGATCCGCAACTGCGGGGACGCCGGCGTCATCGGCCAGACTCTTCAGCAGAGCCCGCACCTCCGTGGCATCGCCGCAATCCGTAAACCGCCCGAACGCGATACCGGCCACACCGTCGAGCGCGCCCGCCAGCACGAGTTGCATCCACAGACGGTCGATCCGATACGTGGGCTCGCCCACGTCCTCGACAAACAGTATCGCATCGCGGGCGACCGGTGCACCGCGGGTGCCGCACATGCCGGCGAGCAACGCCAGGTTGCCGCCGATGAGAGGCCCGTCGGCCGCACCCTCGCGCAGGGTGACGGGTGAGGGCGAATCAGGCAGCGGCAGCAAGCCGGCTGCACGCGGCTCGAACAGCACGGTGCGCAGGCACTGCTCCGCGAGCGGGGTCGCGTCGGCGCCCGCGTGGGGCGCGTGGAACGAGACGAGCCGCCGCGCGAGGAGCGCGAGGTGTATGGCGGTGTTGTCGCTGAAGCCGATGTAGACGCGCGGGCGCTCCGCGAGCGGGGCCAGGTCCAGCCGCTCGAGCAGGCGCATGGTGCCATACCCGCCGCGGAGCGCCCAAACGGCGTCGATGTCCGGGGAGGTCAGCGCCCGTTGCAGGTCTTCCAGGCGCTCGTCATCGCTGCCCGCGAGGTATCCGTTGTGGGTATTACGGGCGGCGGCGCCGAGTACAGGCACGAGGCCGAGGCGGGCGCAGCGGTCGAGTGCGACGCCGATGCGTTCCTCCGTGACGGGGCCGGCGGGCGCCACGAGCGCGACGCGGTCGCCCTCACGGAGGCGCGGTGGGCGGATCATCGCCCCGTCCCGGCCGGCGAGTGCGGTCAACCGGGCGGCAGGGTGTCGGCCGCCGCCGGGTCAGCGACGCCGGCCGCGTCGTCGGCCGGGAGCGCCACGGCGGACGGATCCGCGCTGAACATCTGCCAGTAGCCCTCGTAGACCGGCACGTACACTGCGGGGCCGAAGTCGGTGGCGCGAGTGTAATAATCCACGCCCTGGTATTCACCGGCCTTCTGCATCTCCGTCAGCGGAACGTTGAGCGGCATGCCGTCCGGCTCGTAGGGCCGGCCCGCATGGACCAGAGGCTCGCCGCGGGCATACCAGTCGTAGCTGGTCAATGTGTAGTAGATGCTGGCGGTCGGGAGGTTGACCTGGTCATCGACCGGGTCGAACACGGAATCGGCGGCAATCGGGTCGGCGGGCGGCGGACTGTCGGCCGGTTCGGGCTCGGCGTTACAGCCTGCGAGCACGCAGCATGCAGCAGCGATATGCAGTGTGGCGCGGGACATGGTTCCAGTCATGCTGATCGAAGGTGCAACGCGTATGCC
Source organism: Gemmatimonadota bacterium (assembly GCA_018224305.1). GTDB lineage: Bacteria > Gemmatimonadota > Gemmatimonadetes > Longimicrobiales > RSA9 > SH-MAG3. The sequence goes on along the minus strand of JAGTUV010000119.1, from coordinate 9,884 downwards.
GAATGGTGGCGCGCCGGACGCGCAGAGGCAAGCGCGGGACGGACGCCGGGAAGGACCGGCCGACTGGTCGGTCCGGCAACGACATCATAACTTGGGCGGGAACCCCCGAAACCCGCGAGGGAGCCGATATGCCGCGAGCTTCAGACACGATCGCCGCCGAAGCCAACCGGATGTACTGGGAGACGGATACGTCCGTCGCCGATATCGCACAGCAGCTCGAGCTGTCACGGCGCGCGCTGTATGACTCGGTCGACCCGTTGCCGACGAGCGCCAGCTGCGATGTCTGCGGCAGCCCCCTGGTATTCGAGAACCGATCCGCCCGCAACGCGGGCATCGAGACGTGCCCGGCGTGCGAGGCCGCACTGGAGGAGGACGACGACGCGAGCGAAATGGCCGTGGCCGAGCCGGTGCGGGTGGACGAGGAGGAGATGGAGCGCGTGGTCCGGATGGGCAGCGCTGCGCTGGCGGGTGCTGCGCTCGGCGCAGTCGTCACGCTCTTCCTCGTGCCGCGGCGGTGAGCGCCCGGCTGCTCGGCGACGAGCTGCCCCACCTCATTACGGACGTACCCGGCCCCCGATCCCGTGCGCTGACCGAACGTCTGGCACGGGTCGAGTCGCCCAACATCACGGCGATCGAGCCCCCTCCCATCTGCTGGACGGAGGCGCGCGGTGCGGCCGTGCGCGATGCCGACGACAACATTTACGTGGATCTCACCGCCGGCTTCGGCGTGGCCCACGCCGGGCATGCCGACCCGCGGGTGGCGGCAGCGATTGCCGACCAGGCGTCGCGACTCGCCCACGGCCTCGGGGACGTCTTTCCGCCCGAACCCAAGATCAGGCTGCTCGAGCGGCTCGCGGAGATCGCGCCGGGTGACCTCGGCATGTCCATCCTGGCGAACAGCGGCGCCGAGGCGGTCGAAGCCGCACTCAAGACAGCCGTCCTGCGCACGCACCGTCCCGGGATCATTGCGTTCGAGGGCGCCTACCACGGCCTGACGTATGGTGCGCTGGCCACAACCTGGCGCTCCGATTTCCGGGCTCCGTTCTCCGCACAGCTCTTCGCCGGTGTCCGCTTCGCGCCCTTCCCGGTCGCGAGGCTGGACGCCACACTGGCCGCGGTGGACCGTATCCTGGCCGATGCTGAGCCGGCGGCCCACCCGATCGGTGCGATCATCCTCGAGCCGGTCCTCGGCCGCGGCGGGCTGCACGTCCCGCCCGCCGGATTCCTCGCCGCACTGCGCGAGCACTGCGGTGGTGAGCGCGTGGTCTTCATCATCGACGAGATCTACACGGGCTGCGGGCGCACCGGCCGCTGGTTCGCGTGCGAGCACGAGGGCGTCGTGCCTGACATCCTCGTGGTGGGCAAGGCGCTCTCCGGCAGCCTGCCGATCAGTGCCGCCATCGGTACGCCGTCGGTGATGCGCGCCTGGCCCGTCTCGACCGGCGAGGCCATACACACGAGCACGTTCCTGGGCAACCCCATCGCCTGCGCGGCCGCGCTCGCACAGCTCGATGCGATAGCGAGCGATGACCTGCTCCGCCGCGCGGAACGGCTGGGCGAGGTGATCCGCGAAAAGACCCGCTCGTGGTGTACGCGGTTCGATGACGTCGGTGAGCCGCGCGGTCGCGGCCTGCTGCAGGGCGCGCCGATGCGCGGGCCGCGCCAGGCGCTGCGCGTGGCGGACCGCTGCCTGCGCAGGGGCGTGCTGCTGCTCGCCGAAGGGACCGATGGCGAGATCCTCGCCATCACGCCGCCCGCCGTCATCACGGAGCCGCAGCTCGACTTCGCGCTCGCCGTCGTCGAGGAGGCGATCCGGGCCGAGGTCGAATAGGACGGCCCGTCACCGGCCGCGCGGTGAATCGCAGGATTCCATACTGCCGCACGGCCGTCCGCCGCATTACATTCGAACGACTGCAGATCGGGGAGTCAGCGAACCGGCGGGGTGATCGCAGCCGCTGGGAAGTCGTACCCTCCGGTCCCGTGCCCGCGCGGTGCGGCCACCAAGGAGGGGATGTCCTGGAACGCGATCATCCACGGCACGAGCACCCGGTGGCGCCACGCCGTATCCTGCTGACAGGCGCCACGGGATTCGTCGGGTCGCACGCGGCCGAGGCTTTCGCTGCCAGGGGCATGAGCGTCCGTGCGCTGGTACGATCGCCGGAGCGGGCTCGCACCCTCGACTCACTCGGGATCGAGCTCGCGCACGGCTCGCTCGAGGACGAGGTCGCGCTGCGTGAGGCGTGTGCCGGCGTCTATTGCGTGGTGCACCTGGCCGCTCTGACGCACGCCCGTTCCGACGACGAGTACGAGAACGCCAACGTCGCCGGCACCCGGCGGCTCCTCGAAGCCGCACTGGCGGCCGGTGTCCGGCGCTTCGTATACCTGAGCAGCCTGGCCGCCGTCGGGCCGGCAGACAGCAACCGCGGCGTGGGCCCGCACGACACGCCGCGACCGCTCACACGCTACGGGCGAAGCAAACTCGCCGGTGAGCGCGTATGCATGGAGGCAGCCGACCGCATCGAGGTCGTGATCCTCCGCGCTCCGGCGGTGTACGGTCCCCGGGATACGGACCTGTTCCATTTCTTCAAGCTCGCGCGACGTGGCATCATCCCCGTGCCGACTGGTGCGCCCAGGAGGTTGCAGATGGTCCACGCCGCGGATCTGGCGCGCGCTCTGGCCCACGCGGCCACGGCTCCCGCGGCGGCTGGTGTGTATCACATTGCCGAGCCCAGGTCATACACGTGGGAGGAGATGGGACGCGCAGTAGGGGATGCGGTGGAGCGCAACGTGCGCGTGATACGGGTGCCCGCCGCCCTGATATCGGGGCTGGCGGCGGTGAGCGAGACGGCGGCCGGGCTGTTGGGCCGCAGCTCGATCTTCAACCGCGACAAGGCGCGCGAACTGCTGGCACCAGGCTGGCTGTGTGAAACGGAAACCGCACGTGCGGCATTGAACTTCGAGGCGGACATCCCTCTCGCGGACGGACTGCGCACTACAGCGCAGTGGTATCGGGAGCAGGGCTGGCTGTAAATCCTCAGTGGGCCCGGAGCCCAATGGAGACCGGATGAGCCTGTTCGAGAAATGCTATCGGTTCACGAAGGCGCGCGAGGTGATGGCTGCGGGCGTCTATCCGTATTTCGTGCCGATCGAGGCATCGTACGACACCGAGGTGGTGATCCACGGGGAGCGGAAGGTGATGGTAGGGTCGAACAACTACCTCGGCCTCACGCATCACCCGAAGGTCCTCGAGGCGGGCGAGAAGGCACTGCGTCAATACGGGACGGGCTGCACGGGCAGCAGGTTTCTGAACGGCACGCTCGATCTGCACGAGCGGCTGGAGGAACGGCTGGCGAAGTTCGTCAACCAGGAGGCAGCGCTGGTCTTCAGCACGGGATACCAGACGAACCTCGGTGTCATCTCCTCGCTCATCGGGCGTGAAGACCATCTCTTCTCGGACAAGCTCAACCACGCGAGCATCGTCGACGGCGCACGGCTGTCATTCGGCACGGTGCACCGCTTCCCGCATGCGAACATGCGCGCGCTCGAGCGCGAGCTGGCGCGCACGCCGTCGGAGGCGGGCAAGCTGATCGTGACGGACGGCATCTTCTCAATGGAGGGCACGATCGTCGATCTGCCCGCGATCATGGCGCTCGCGGAGTTCTACGGCGCGGAAGTGCTGGTCGATGACGCACACTCGTTCGGCGTGCTCGGCGAGTTCGGCGGCGGGACCGCTCAGCATTTCCACCTCGAGGACCGCGTTTCTCTCGTGATGGCGACGTTCTCGAAGTCGCTGGGCACGATCGGCGGCATGGTCGCCGGACCGGAGGACGTGATCCACTACCTGAAGCATCACGCACGCTCTCTCATCTTCAGCGCGAGCAACCCGCCGACATCGGTTGCGTCGACACTCGCGGCGCTCGACGTCATCGAGCAGGAGCCGGAACGCCGCGAACAGCTCTGGCGCAATACGCGCCGCATGCAGGAAGGACTGCGTTCGCTCGGCTACGACATCGGTCGCAGCGAAACGCCGATCGTGCCCGTGCAGGTCGGCGAGATCGATCAGATGTTCGTCTTCTGGAAGCAGCTCTTCGATGCCGGCGTCTTCACCAACCCGGTCACGCCGCCGGCCGTCCCCGAGAACTCGTGCCGGCTCCGCATCTCGCTCATGGCCACACACACGGACGAGCACATCGATTTCGTGCTGGACGCGTTCGCAACGATCGGCCGGCAGATGGCGGTAATTTGAGAATGGTTGTGGGAGCGGGAGTGGGAGAGTTAAGGGGAGTGGGAGTGGGAGTGGGAGTGGGGGTGGTGGGGGTGTGATGGGGGGGGTGGAGGTACGGAGGGTCGAGGGGCGGGCAGACCTTGAACGCTTCCTGCGGCTGCCGTGGCGGATCTATGCGGGTGACCCCATGTGGGTGCCGCCGCTGCTCTCCGATGTGCGGGCTGCACTCGATCCTGCAAAGCATCCGTTCCACGAACATGCGGAGGTCGCGCTGTTCCTGGCGCGTCACGGCGGCGATGTGGTCGGTCGCATCGCGGCGGTAGTGAATCGCGCGCACAACGAATTCCACGACGACAAACTGGGGTTCTTCGGGCTGTTCGAGTGCATTGACGATCAGGGTGTGGCGGATGCGCTGCTGGGCGCGGCGGAGGCGTGGCTGGGTGAGCGGGGGATGACGACGGCGCAGGGGCCGATGAACCTGTCGACGAACGAGGAGGTCTGCTCGCCGGGTGTGCTGATCGACGGGTGGCATCGTCCCCCCGCCGTACTCATGGGTCACAATCCTGAATACTACGCCGGGCTGATCACGCGCGCCGGATACGCGAAGGTGAAGGACCTGCTCGCGTACTGGCTGGAGAGTGAAACGACTCCCACGCGGCTGCAACGCACGTACGATCGCATGCTGCGCGACGGTCGTGTGAAGTTGCGATCGCTGGACATGAAGCGGTTCGATGACGAAGTCGCAGTCGTGCGCGACATATACAACAGTGCGTGGGAGCGGAACTGGGGCTTCGTTCCAATGACGGGTGCGGAACTGGACTACATGGCGCAGCACCTGAAACCGATCGCGGAACCGAAGCTGTGCGTGTTTGCGGAAGTGGACGGCGAGCCGGTCGGCTTCGTGCTCGGACTGCCGGACTACAATGTTGCGTTGAAGCACGTGAACGGGCGGTTACTGCCGTTCGGCTTTATCAAGCTGCTGTGGCACAAACGCAAGATCACGCACTGCCGGACAATCACGCTCGGCCTGAAGCCTGGTTTCCGCGGACGGGGACTGGACGGACTGCTGATCGCGCACCTCTTTATCGAGGCGAAAAAGGTAGGGATCTGGAAGGGCGAGTGTTCGTGGATACTGGAAGACAACCGGGAAATGCGACGCGGTCTCGACCGGATAGGCGGCGTGCCGGACAAGACGTACCGCCTGGACGAGAAGCCGTTGCAGTCGTGAGCCCACACGCACGCGACAGCGTGCTCGGCCTGCCGCTGGACAGGCTGTTTGCCATCTACATGCTTGCAGCCCTCCCACCGCTGGCATTTGCGAACCGGCCGGCGAGCTGGCCCGTGCTGCTGGCGCTGCACGCGGTGATCGTCCTGCTCGCGTGGCCACTACCCGCCGTTCAGCGCGCGCTCGCAACGTCACCGTCGCGCGTGCAGCGGATGGTCCGCGGCACCCTCGACTGGGCACCGCTGCTGCTCGTGCCGCTGCTCTACACGGAGCTGGCGCCTCTGAATGCGGCCGTGCACGGCGGTGCGTATTTCGACGAGCTGGTGATCGCCTGGGAGCAGGCGATCTTCGCGGGGCAGCCCAGCCGCGACTGGGCGGCCGCTGTACCATTGCTGTGGCTCTCCGAACCGCTGCACGCCGCCTACCTGTCCTACTACCTGATCATCTTCGTGCCGCCGCTGGTGCTGTTCCTGCGCCGCCGCACGAACGATTTCCGGGCAGCGGTGTTCGCATTGATGCTCGCATTCTTCATGCACTATCTCTTCTTCATCTATTTCCCCGTGCAGGGCCCACGCTATCTGTTCCCGCCGCCTGGCGGAGTGCTGGCTGACGGGTTCTTCTACCAGGTCACGCACCGCGTGCTCGAGGCCGGGTCATCACAGGGTGCCGCGTTCCCCTCATCACACGTGGGCGTTTCCGTTGCACAGACGCTCATCGTCGCGCGCTACCTGCCGCGCCTGACACCCGTCATCGCGCTGCTGACCGTCGGCCTCGCCTTCGGCGCCATCTACGGCGGCTTCCACTATGCGACGGATGCCGTCGCGGGCCTGATCCTCGGTGTCGCGGCGTTCGCATTCGCGCCACGGCTCGCGCGCATGCTCGCACCGCGCAACTCCGGCACGTCCGACGAGACCGACGCGGCTGCGGCCTGAGGCGTGACAACGCGATCATTGCTTGTCGTCATCGCCGCTGCCGCCGCCATCACATGGCTGCTGCTCGACACCGTGCACTGGGCGGCTCGAACGTGGACGGTCATTCTGCTGGTTCCGCTGCCGGCACTCTTCATCGTTCAGGGTCGCAAGCTCGGTGAACTGGATGTGCTTCCCCGCAGCGAGGCGTACATCAGCTCCATCGCGAGCCTGTGGATTCTCGCCGCGCTCACGGCGGGCGTCGGCTGGGTGAGCGGATACCGCCTGCCGGATCTGGGACTCATTGCGCTCTCACCGGAGCGCACCCTGATCACTTCGGTGGCCCTCACGGCTGCCGGTATCGCGGTGCTGTTCGCCTTCCGGCTCGCGGGTGTGCGCGAGCCGCCGCTGATGCGCGAGCTGCTGCCGGTCTCACGCGATGAACGGATACTGTTCCTCGGCGTTGCCGTCACGGCCGGCATCTGTGAGGAGATCATCTTCCGCGGATTCCTGATCGCCGTGCTGCATGCAGCCACGGCCTCGCTGCCGATCGCGGTGCTCGTCAGCAGCGCGGTATTCGGCGTCGCGCATGCATACCAGCAGCCTGCCGGCGCAGTGCGTGCGACGATTCTCGGTGCAATCCTCGCACTGCCGCTTCTGAGCGACGGCTCGATCGTTCCCGCGATCATTGCACACGCCGCCATCGACATCATCTCCGGCCTCTGGCTCGCGCGCTACCTGCTTCGCTGACGTTCGAGTGCGTTGCCGCTCTGCTGCTCGCCGCAACTCATGCCGGCACATCCGTTGCGATTCCAACGGTGACATCTGAATCGCCTGGAGGACAGTTATGGGCACGCACGTGAATTCATTCGCGCGGGCGGTGGCTGCATCATGAATATGTTCGAGCGTACGAAGAACGTCGTGACCGGCGCGATGGAGTACAACATCACCGGTGAGGCCGCAAAGGCCGCGTACTACTTCTTCCTTTCGCTGTTCCCCATGATCCTCGCCGGCTTCGCATTCACCGGGTATCTCGGTGGCGGCGCCGCGTTCGAAACGATCATGGGATGGCTCCAGGGGATACTGCCGCCCGCCGCGACGGAGTATCTCGAAGACTTCGTCCGCGAGATCACCGACTCACGCCAGCCCGCCGCCCTGTCGCTCGGGATACTGCTCGCCCTCTGGTCCGGGTCCAACTTCTTCGCGGCACTGGGTGACGGTCTGGACGCGATGTTCGACGTCCGCGACAACGCGACATGGTGGAAAAAGCGACTCAAGGCGATCGGCCTGATGATCGTGGGCGGGATCCTGCTCTGGGGCGGTGCAATCCTGATCATCGCCGGCCCCCAGCTCGCGGGGGCATTGGGTCTCGGTCCCTACGCATCATGGGTGGCGTGGCCGATCGTCTTCGCGCTCCTGGTCGCACTGCTCTGGACCATCTATTACGTCATGCCCGCGCACGATCAGCGCAACATCCGCAAGGAACTGCTGATCGGGGCCGTCGCGGGGACGGCGGTCTGGCTGCTCGGTACCGTCCTGTTCCGCGTATACGTGTCGAACATCGCGAACTTCGGTCGCACGTACGGCTTCATCGGCGGCATCATCGTGTTACTGCTCTGGCTCTACATCACCGCGCTGGCAATCCTGCTCGGCGGTGAGGTGGCAGATTCGCTGGCCAGGGAGCGCAAAAAGGAGGTCTGAAGGACGCCGGACCCCCCTTCACGGGCCACCGGTCCGGACACCTCATGGAGAGTGACGCAGGCCCGCACGAGTAGATTGTTCCACCTGTGCGACACTCCCTTCACCTCGCGACATCCTTTACGCCGCGCCCGGGACGCGTATCTTGTTCCTGTACAAGGAACAGCATGGCCGATCCGACGACGGAACACCGCTTGCGGAACGTCTGGCACGGCATCGGCATATGATGAGCAGCAACGATGCATCCGATGGAGGCGTGACGTGATCCTTTACCTGAGCTTCGAAGAGCTCGCCGCGCTCGGTTCATGCGCGGAACGCATGCTGCTCGCCAACATGAGCGGCGGCCACGGGATCGCTGCGCCCCCACAGCTCGTCGCGGATGTGGAGCAGTTCTCCCACCGGCTCACCGGTGATGTCGCGATCAGCTCGCTCGAGGACCAGCGCACGCTCGAACTCGTCGTCCGCCACCTCCTCGATCAGGCACGCGCTGCCATGGATGAGGCCGTCATCCTCCAGCACGCGGCTGCCGAGAGCGCAGTCGCCGGCTACTTCGAGTACGCACACGTCCTCGCCGTCAGCCACCGGCTCGCTGCCATCGGCCAGGAGATGGCCGCCATCGTGCAGGTGATGACCGGCGATGACCCCGATTCGGAGAGCGGCCGACGCTTCTCGTTCCCGGAGTAGGACGCACCCCGGCAAACTCGCGTGAAGATCATGCCGATGCTCCGCCGCTCCATCCCGATCCTCCTGGTCCTTGCCCTGTCCGGCTGCGCACGCGGAATGAGCGTCGACAGCGCCACACCCGCCGAGACATTCAGCATCAACGTCGAGAACATGACCGGGGTGACCATGGTCGTGACCTACGACGACGGCCGGGGTGCCGCTACCCTGGGCACCGTCAGCGCCAGCGCCACGGAACGGTTCATCATTGCCGCTCCCGCCACCCCGACCATCACCGTCCGCGGCGAGGCCGCATCGGGCACCCGCCGCGCCGGCCCCTTTACCGTCACCCTGATCGCAGGGACACCGCAGCTCGTCCGCCTGCGATAACGTGGTCGCCGTCGTCCCCCGCCGGGGGGAAGTTCGGACCCGCCCACGCACCCGCAACCCATCCACGCACCCGCTCCGTAGTCGTACATAAGTTGAGGTCCCGGGCTGAAACAGCGCTCCGGATCTTCGGTTTATGTTCGGTTTCAGCCACCCTCTCCATGCCCTCAGCACGCCTCGCGACTTGACCTAACTGTAAGTTATTACTATATTTATAGGTATGACACACCCAAAACCAAGGGACATTATGAAGCGTATCAAACCCGAGGTCAGGGCGCTGTGTGAACGTGCGCGCCAGCCGGCGTTGAAGATTGTGCTCGGTGGAGCACTGATGGTCCCGGCGGCAGTGCTGATGGCGAGCGGCAACATGGACCTCGCCCAGCAGGACCGCACGATGGCGTTCAGGTCAGGCATAGAGATGGTGACGGATCCCGTGACGCGCGACTGGGGTGAGCGTACCCTGCAGCGTGAGCGTGAGCTGGTGGTCGCGTCGTTTGCAGCGGAGTTCAAGATTCCGGTGCCGCTGGCGGGTCACATTCACAGTGCTGCACTGGCCGAGAACATTGTCCCGCGTGTGGCTTTCGGTCTGGTGCAGGCGGAGTCGAGCTTCAGGCCGCGTGCCGTGTCGCCGGTCGGAGCGGTGGGTCTGACACAGCTGCTGCCATCGACGGCGCGCTGGATGAAGCCGGGCACGACGCGCAGCGATCTGATGACGCCGGAGACGAATCTTCGCGTGGGCTTCAAGTACCTTCGCTATCTGATGGACAAGTACGAGGGCGAT
>JAGTUV010000118.1 GCA_018224305.1 Gemmatimonadota bacterium | reverse complement strand
GTATTCCCGTGACGGGGTACGCACTACGGCATCAGCACCGCATCGATTACGTGGATGATCCCGTTCGCTGCCTCGACATCCGTCTGGACGATCTGCGCGTCATTGATGAACGCGCCGGCGGATGTGACGGAGATCACGGTCGTGCCGCCGCTCGCCATCGTGATGCTGGAGGCGGCTGTGACGTTGGCGGCGTTGCGACGCGCCGGTGCGACGTGATAGAGCAGAATCGCCGTGAGCGTCTCGACCGGCAGGCTGCCGATGTTGGATGCGTTCAGGTTCAGCTCCGCAAACGCGGCGTCGGTCGGCGCAAACACGGTGAACGGCCCGGGGCCGGACAGCGTCGCGACGAGGTCGGCCGCGACGAGCGCGGCAATCAGCGTCGAGAACTCGCCCGTGGACTCGTTGACCGAGATCGCCACATCGACAACCGTCTCCGGCTGCGCGGGGGCAACAGTGTCATCGTCGCACGCGCCAAGCGTCAGTACGAGCGCCGGCAGAGCCAGCATTGCGAATTTCCTGATGGTCGTCTTCATGATCGTATCTCCTCTTCGTGTGATCCCCGGTCAGGGAAGCAGCACGCCATTGATTACGTGAATGATGCCGTTCGACGCCGCGATATCCGTGGCGACGATCTGTGCATCGTTGATGTACGCACCGCCATCGCGCAGCGAGATGCGTGTGAAGCCGCCCGAGCTCATCCGGATCCGCGTCGATGAGACGACGGACTCCGCATCGCGAGCGCCGGGTGTGACGTGGTACAGCAGAATGTTCCTGAGCGTCTCCTTCGGCAGACCGGCGACGCTGGCGGCATCCAGCCCGATCGCCGCAAACGCGGCATCGGTCGGCGCGAACACCGTGCGCTGACCCACCGCGGACAGCGGGCCGGCCAGGTCGGCCGCCAGCACGGCGGCGATCAGCGTCGAGAACTCACCCGTCTCCGCATTCACCGCGATCGCGACGTCGACGATCGTCTGACCCTGTGCAGCCTTCGTCGCCCCCCGTGCATCACTCGCCTGCGCATCCACACCCACCACCGACGCGACGTCGCCCGACTCCGAGCACCCGGCTGCCATCAGCACGACCAGCGGCAGCGCCATCCATCCGTTGAGCTTCATGATCCCACCTCATTCGTGATCGTTTGAGCGCCGGCCACCACGGCCGCGCGCGTGCAGAACCGGCACGGCACACTCAATGGTGCCGCGCCGGCTGGTTCGTTACTTCCCTGCCGACTTCGGCAGCACGACCGTGTCGATCACGTGGATCACGCCGTTCGACGCACCCACGTCCGCCGTCACGACCGTCGCTCCGTCCACCATGACCTTGCCATCCACCACCTTGATCGTCAGCGACTGACCCTGCACCGTCGCCGGCGTGCCGCCATTGCTGCGTACGACATCCGCCGCCATCACGCGACCGGGTACGACGTGGTACGTCAGCACGGCGCGCAGCGCTGCGGGATCCGCCAGCAGCGCCTCGACGGTGCCCGCCGGCAGCTTCGCGAACGCCGCATCCGTCGGCGCGAACACAGTGAACGGGCCAGGGCCCTGGAGCGTCTCCACCAGGCCGGCTGCCTTGACGGCGGCGACCAGCGTCTCGAACGAGCCGGCCTCCACAGCGACGGTGACGATGTCCTTCGGGGCCTGGTACTGGGCCTCGGCGGCGGCGGGCACGAGCATGACGCCAGCGGCTGCGGCGGCGATCAGTGTGACCTTGAATCGGTTCCTCATTGTGACCTCTCCTGTTGATTGGTGTCCATGACGTGTTCAGGACAATACAGGGAGGGGCGGGGCGTGTCAAGGGGTAGTCCTGGACGTGTCCTTGACGCGGGGCGCCGCTTTGCCCTATCCTTACTCGCATGACGAACTTCGAGCCGAACCGACCTCTGCACCCGATCAGCGTAGTCGCTGAACGAACGGGACTGTCACCCGACCTGCTGCGCGTGTGGGAGCGGCGCTACGGCGTCGTGGAGCCCGCGCGCGACGACGGGGGGCGTCGGCTTTACTCCGACAACGATATCGAGCGGTTACGACTGCTGTCGCAGGCTACCTCGGCGGGCCGCAGCATTGGGCAGCTGCTGGAGCTGGACATCGCGGAGCTGAGCGAGCTGGTGCGGGCGGACGACGCGGCGCGCTGGAAGCCTGCGCGGCCGCTGTCGGAGGAGGCGGAGGAGGGGTTCGTCGAGCGCGCGTACGAGTGCACGCGGAAGCTGAACCCGATGGGACTGGAGGCGGAGCTGGCGCGGGCGGCGGCGGTGGTGGGAGCTGCGCGGTTCATGGATTCGGTTGTAGCGCCGCTGTTCAGGAAGATCGGGGACGCGTGGCACGCGGGCGAGTTGAGCATCGCGCACGAGCACATGGCGACGGGAGTGGCGCACCCGATCCTGGCACGGGTGCGCGGGTCGCTGCCGGTGTCACCGGACGCTCCGGTGGTGGTGATCGCGACGCCTGCGGGAGAGCGACACGAGGTGGGTGCGCTGCTGGCGGCGGGTGCCGCGGCGCTGGAGGGGTGGCATGTGACCTATCTGGGCGCGGACCTGCCTGCGGCGGAGATCGCGATGGCGGCCCGCAAGGCCGGCGCACGCATGGTGGCGCTGAGCACGGTCTACGCCGACCGGTCGGTGGTGGCCGCCGAACTGCGCGCGCTGCGTGACGCACTTCCGCCGGACGTGGACCTCGTGGTCGGCGGTGCGGGCGTGACGCGGCTCAACGGCCGCGGCGAGATCGAGGGTGTGACGACGCTGGCGGACCTGGGCGAGTTCCGGAGCCGTCTGGCGGAGATGTAGCGTCCGGCATCGCAGGGTCGCGGAGACCGGCGCCGCAGAGATCAGCGCCGTGCTGGTTCCAATTCGGCGCACTGGATCCATGCAGTGCTTCGCTGCCCGTGATCAGGACGAGGGGAACCGTCCCGCGTACTTCGTGATCCACTCCTCCGCCGCCTCGGCCTGCGTCATGACGCGGCCCTCCGCTTCCTCCACCTCGCGACGATACTGTTCGATCGCGCACACCTGCTCGACCATCCTGGAGCGGAACGCGTCGGCGGCATCGAGGAACTGCACGCCGATGCAGTACGCACCATCCTCCGCTTTCACCCACACCACGCGGGCCTTCGCCTCAAACGGCGGATCCACCTCCTCGATGCGGATCTCGATGGTGCTGCCGACCGGGATGTTCTCTTCCGATACGAACGAGAGGCCGCCCTCGCTGACGTTGATCGCCGGCGTGCTCCTGGCAGGCCGCCCCGGCAGGGTGCGGACTTCGATGGGCACGTCGGCCGTATGGCGTATGAACCGCCGCGGCGGGCTGAAGCCGGTTGTCTGCCCCGTCGTCTGATGTGTCTCCGTCACGCTCACGCTCCGTTTGACGCGAACCCTCACGGCATGTGGCGACCGCTCACGCACACGCCCTTCGACAGCCATGACAAATCTGCGGGCGACGCTCTTGAAACGCGATGATGTCAGCGCACCTGGACGATGTCAGCGCATCTGGACGATGTCAGCGCACCTGGACGATGTCAGCGCACCTGCATCCTGTCAGCGCATCTGCATGAGTGCGAGCATCGTGGCGTTGCGCCGCGACCGCGCCAGCTCGGCCGGACTCTTTCCCTGCCAGCGCAGGCGCGGGCTGGCACCGCCGCGGAGCAGTGCCCGCACGGCGTCGGTATGCCCGGCGTCCACGGCGAGCCAGAGCGCGGGTGCGATCCGGCCGTCCGTGGCGTCGAGCCGGACCCGGCGCCGGGCGAACAGCTCGAGCAGCTCGATGTTGTTGGCGGTGGCCGCGAGCTGAGCCGCGTTCCAGCCTTCGTCGTCGGCGATGCTGACCTGCGCGCCTGCATCGAGGAGCGCGGCGACGATTGAGAGCGGTGCGTTGTCGGCCGCAGCCTGGGCGAGGGCGGTGCGCCCGGAGCGACCGGGTGCGTTCGCGTCCGCGCCTGCCGCCAGCAGTGCTGCCAGCGCGTCCTGCTGACGCATCGACAGCGCGGCATGGAGTGGCCGGTGTCCGAGCGAGTCGGGCTTCTCGATGGCGCCACCCGCGCGCGTGAGCTGACGCACGATCAGCGCATGGCCGTTCAGTGCCGCATAGTGCAGCGCCGTGCGACCTTCGGCATCGGGCTGATCCGGGTCGGCGCCGGCATCGAGCAGCATCCGCACGACGGTGGTGTCGCCGGGCGCGTCTGCGAGTGCAGCCTGCGCGAGCGGCGTGCGCTGCAGCGTCCCGGGTGCGTTGACGTCCGCGCCGGCCGCGATGAGCCGAGCGACTATCGCAGCATGACCATGGCCTGCTGCCTCGTGCAGCGGTGCCGGCCCGGCGCTGTCCTCCGGCCGCACGTCGACATCCGCGCCGCGCGAGATCAGGGCTCCTGCGATGACGTCCCGGTCGAGCGCCGCAGCGATGTGCAGCGCGCTCCTGCCATCCCGTCCGGCGGCGTTGAGCGGCGCACCCGGCAGCATGGCGATGCGGGCGGTCAGCGCACTGCCGTGCGACGTCGCGTTGCGCAGCGGTATGCCTGTCATGACCGCTATCCATGCGACGGCGAGGAGTGCGAGCATGCCTGCGGCGCAGGTCGCGAGTGCACTGTGGCGACTGCCCGAGCGCTGGACGGCGGAGCCCATTCGCTTCGACGCGCCTCCCGAACTCTGCGCTGCGCGGTCGCGTCGATGCGCGCCGAGTACGCCGTCGAAGAGCGGCAGCGCGTTCGGTCCCATGCCGCTGATGCCGACGCGACCGCCATCGCGGCGGTCAATGAACACCGCGGGCGACGGCAGTCGGCCTGTCATGCCGAGGTGCACGCTTCGTATCGCACGCAGGGGTATCACATCACGGCCGAGCGGGCGCATGACCCACACGGCCGTGTCATCGATCGCAACGCTGAACGGTGTCATGATGCTGCGCCATGCGAGGCCCGCCAGTGCGAGCGCCGATACGGCGAACAGCGGCGGCCACACCATCAGAGCCAGCACAACGCCCAGCGCAGCGATCGACAGAGTCACTGCGTCGCCGCGCAACGGGCGCACGTAGAGCGGCCGCGCCTGCCTGGCCGTGTCAGCGTCCGCGCGCGACGCTTCGATGTGGTGCAGCGCTGCTTCGAGGAGGCCCGCCGTATCGTCGAGGTCCGCGTCGAACGTCAGTGCATCGACCGGCTTCATGCCCCGGACGCCGGGGGTGGCGCCCGCGCGCGCGGTAACGCGGATGCTCATGCCGATACGATCGTGGTGCAACGCCGCCACGTCACCCCACGCAAGCTGTCTCGCACTGCCGCTGCGCTCGACGGCAATGCCCTCATCATCAACGCGCACCGTTTGCGGCCGTTGTGCCGCCCGGCCGCGGATGTGCACGGCGAGCAGTGCGCCGGCGACGGCGAGCAGGAGGGCGGCCAGACCCGCAATCCCTCGCGTGTTCGTGATCAGCGTGACCAGGAACGGCACCGCCGCAACAGCGGCAGTGCCGTATGCGATGCGGACGGTCAGCGGTCGCTGATGGAAGCGTCGCACGCTTCCGGCCGCGGCCTGCTGTTCCGTCATCGGGCCCTGCGCCTGTGTCGTACTCATGTGGACTCCGCTGTGGTGACGCGCGTGCGTTGCAGCGGGTCGCCGGACGCTGTTCAGCAGTCGCCCGGCGGGGGAGGGGTGCACACAATGTGGATGCACAGACGGTGCGAGGTCAATGTTCGCATTATGCTGCGACTCATGGCATTTCGCGACCCGCAGCGGCGCTCCAGGCGCGGTGTCCTTCTCGCCGCGCGGCGGAGCTCCAGGCGCGGCATCCTTCTCGCCGCGCGGCCCTACGCTTCACGGTAGCGGGCGCGTGCCCGTTCGATCAACGCGTCGCGGTCGCGCGGCGGTGCATTCGTCGTGAGTGATGAGAGCAGATCCTGCGTCGCGCGCGCCACATTCTCGACGGCCTCGTTGAAGGCCGCCTCGTTCGCCTGTGACGGCCTCGTGTAGCCGCTCACCTTGCGTACGTACTGGAGCGCGGACGCGCGCACGTCGTCATCCGTGACCGGCGGGTCGAAGTTGAACAGCGGCTTGATGTTCCTGCACATGTCTGCCTCCTCAGGTCGCGGGACCCCTGCTCAGCGCCTGCGCGATCAGCATCTCCAGCCGGCCGCGGCTGCTGCACGTGAACGAGCCGGCACGCCCATCGACCGGTGTCGCCACCGCCTCCACCCGGGTCCTCACTTCCGTCCCATCAGCCGATGGTTCCAGCCAGGTGCGCACGGACAGGCGAATGCGATGCGAATCGGCATTCGGACCGGTCATGCTCCTGCCGCAGTCGATCAGTCCGGACATCGATTCGCTCCCCACGCGTCGCATGATCGTGTGGTTCTGCACTGCGACTGTCCATACCGAGTGGTCCACCGCGGGCTCCGGCAGGCCGAGTTCCCCGTATACCGCCGGGAGCCGGGACCACACCTCCTGGCGCGGCGCCGGTACGACACCGCCCTCGACG
>JAGTUV010000117.1 GCA_018224305.1 Gemmatimonadota bacterium | reverse complement strand
TGGCTGAGTTGATGGACGTTGCCCTGTACCCGAGCGCCTGGAGGGCGTCGACCTGATCCTTCATCAGCGAGATCAGCGGCGAGAGCACCAGCACCGTGCCTTCCAGTACACGGGCCGGGATCTGGAATGTCAGGGACTTGCCCGCGCCCGTCGGCATCAGGGCGATGCAGTCGCGGCCTTCGAGCACCGCGGCGATCACCTCCGCCTGGCCCGGTCGGAAGCTGCTGTAGCCGAACACGTCGCGCAGAACGGCATGCGCCGCGGCGAGCCTCCCGGCCTGGTCGGTCGCGACGGTATCAGGCGGGGCTTCCACGATCAGTTGGTACCCGACATCAGGTAGTCGCGACCGGCCCGTTCGGCCGCCATCCGGTCGACACGGCCGGTGCGGTGCATGCTCTCGAGCGGATCCGCGTCGAACCGCAGCGTGCCCACGAGTACGGCGCCCAGCTCGAGCAGCCGGTCTTCGGCGGCAGTCTCGTGGGCCGCCATCACGCAGCGGCCGCCCAGCCAGAAGATCCCCGCCGGCCTGCCGACACCGGCCGTCCAGTTGATGTCATCCCGATACTGCTCGAATCCCGGCTCTTCGGGTGTGCCACGAGTACGCTTCATTGACTTCGGTGTGCGGGTGATGCTGCTGCAAGGTAACGGCGGCCACCGGTGAACGACATGCGCGGCTGCGACATTCCGCATCCGCGTCTTGTCCCGGACCCGCCGCGGCGCTACGCTCGATCGGAACCCGTCCCTGAGGAGAGTCCATGCCGTATGACCGTCGCCCTGACCCGGGCGAATACAACGCCTACTACGACCGTTACGTTGCCCTCGTTCCCGCCGGCGACATCATTGCGTTGCTGACCGTGCAGCTGGATGACACGACCGCACTGCTGCGGGACCTGTCGGAGGAACAGGCGCTGCACGCCTATGCGCCCGGCAAGTGGTCGATCAAGGAAGTGCTCGGCCATATGATGGACGCGGAGCGGATTTTCATGATCCGCGCCCTGCGCTTCGGACGCGGCGATGCCACGCCGCTGCCATCCTTCGACGAGAATGCGTATGCCCCCGCTGGCGCATTCAACGCGCGGCCGCTCGCGAGTCTCATGTCCGAGTTCACCGCCGTCCGCCGCGCCACAGTCGCGCTTCTGGCCGGGCTGCCCGCAGACGCGTGGCAGCGCACGGGCATCGCGAGCGGCTACCCCGTGAGCGTGCGTGGGCTCGCCTGGATCACGGCCGGTCACGAGTTGCACCACCGGCAGATCCTGGCGCAGCGCTATCTCGTTGCCGCGGGATGATCCGGGTTCAGTCCGCGGCCTCGGTTACGCCGCCTTCTACGGGATGTCCCGCCTGCGACCACTGAGTGAACCCGCCATCCACGTTGACGACGTTCGTGAGGCCGTGCATTGCGAGCAGTGATGTCGCGATCGCCGACCGGCTTCCGCTCTCACAGTGGACAGCGACCGGCCTGTCACGCGGCAACTCGTCGATGTGTCCCGCGAGATACCCGAGCGGGATGTTGGCCACACCCGGGATGCGACCGGCCTGCCATTCGCTCACGCCGCGGACGTCGATGAGCGTCACATCACCTGCGTCCCAGCGCTTTCGCAGTTCCTCGACGCTGATCTCGTCCAGCCTCTCCAGCGTACCGCCCTGGGCGGTCCACGCGGACAGGGCGTCGTCGGTGAAGTATCCGGTAATGCGGTCCAGTCCGATCTTCGCCAGATCGCGCACGGCCTCGCCGACCGATGCATCATCCTGCGCCGCCACGAGCAGGTGCACGTCCCGGTCATACGGTATGAGCCAGCCGGCCCACGTCGTGAACGAACGGTTGAGCGGAATGTTCAGCGTGCCCGGCGCATGGCCGGCGCGATAGTCTCTCCAACGCCGTGTGTCCACGATCAGGCCACCGTCGCGCAGCACGTGAATCAGTGCTTCCGGTGCTTCGCGCGGCGGTTTCGCGAGTTCGCCGAGCACACGCGGACCCTCCCGGTTGATGCGCTTCATCTCGGCAAAGTACTTCGGCGGCTCCGGCTGACCCGCGAGAACGGCCGCCACGAACGCAGCCGGCGTCTCGATCGAGAACGCCCAGTTGAACAGCTTCTCGTATCCGAGCGTGGTCGACGGCACAGCCCCGAGCGACTTGCCGCACGCGGAGCCTGCGCCGTGACCGGGCCACAGCTGGATCCACTCCGGCAGCGCGTCCAGTAGCTTCAGGGATTCAAACAGCTGACGTGCGCCGGCCTCCATCGTGCCGGCGACACCCGCCGCCTTCTCCAGCAGATCCGGTCGCCCGACATCACCCGCAAACACGAAGTCGCCGGTGAACACGCCCATCGGCTGGTCCGCGCCCGCGGTGTCCGTGAAGATGAAGCACATGTGCTCGGGCGTGTGGCCGGGCGTGTGCAGCGCACGCACCCGGACATTGCCGACATGGAACTCATCACCGTCCCTCAGCAGAACGGCGTCGATCTCTTCGGCGAACGCGTACCTCCAGTCGGCTCCACCCTCGTCACTCAGATACGCACGCGCCCCCGTGCGAGCGACGAGTTCGTTCGTGCCGCTGACGAAGTCCGCATGGATGTGCGTCTCGGTTACATGGCTGAGCTGGAGTCCCTCGGCCGCCGCTGCGTCGATGTACTGCTGAATGTCGCGACCAGGATCGACCACCATGGCTTCGCCCGTCGCACCGCAGCCCAGCAGGTAACTTGCCTGAGCGAGCTTCTCATCGTAGAAGCGCTTCAGAAACATGACGTCTGCTCCAGACCCATGTCAGGGCGCGCCGCCGGCAATTTCCGCTTCGGCAGCGATGTACCCGAACGCGGCCCAGTTCGAACCCTCCAGAATGCGACGGAACAGCATCTCGGCGGTGTAGCGGTCGCCGGTGTAGAAATACCAGTTCGCAAGGCCGTATCCATAGGTGGCGAGTTGGACGGGGTCCTGCGTATTCGCCGGCATCACCGAGTCCGGCGCTACCAGGCCCTTGTACATCAGCAAACGGCGATGATACGCATCGTTCTCCAGTATCCGCATGTCGGGGCTGATGCGTTCGAGTACCGCTTCGGCCTCCGCATCCTGGCCGAGCCGTCGCAGTGTCATGTACAGCCAGTCCGAGCCGGCTACGAGCATGTCGTCGTTGTCCGCCGCAGCCACCGCCCGGCGCCAGGCGGGCAGCGCATTCTCGAAGTCATGCCGCAGATAGTGAGCGAGCGCGAGATGATACCAGATGTTCGACTTCAGCGTGCTCGTGGGGATGTTGAAGCGGTTCGGCTGCCCGTCAGGCTCGACCTCGTCCGGCCGGTTCATCATCAGATGGGCCGCGACTTCGAGGTCGGCCACGGCGCGTGCGATCTGACGTGTCGTGATGAAGCGATGACCGCGGTGCCTGTACATCCGCGCGTCTTCCGGGTGCTTGCGCATGCCCTCCGCGAAGACGTCGATCGCATCCCGGTAATAGCCGAGATACGCGAGACGCCTGCCAAGCCAGATGATGGCATCTGCATCATTCGGATTGTCATTGTAGCGTGCGCGCGCTTCCGCGAGTTCCTGCTCCATCCGATCCCGCGCTTCGGCCGGGAGCGCCGGTGTGAGCAGGGGTTGGCCCAGCAGGGACATCGCTTCCGCACGCGGCGCCGTATCACGCGTGAAACTGCTGCCTCCCGATGCCGCGCAACCGGCAGTGAGCACGATTGCCGCGACCAGAATCGAGTGCCTCATAGCCACTTTCTGCGCCGGAAGAACATCACCAGTGATCCGCCTGTCAGGAGCATCAGCAGCAGGGCCCCGGCATAGCCATAGTGCCAGTCGAGTTCGGGCATGTGTGCGAAGTTCATCCCGTAGACACCGGTGACGAGCGCCATGCTCATGAGAATGATCGACCACGCGGTCATCATTCGCACCGTCTGATTGAGCTGATTCGATGTCACGGTGAATTGTGCGCCCACCGCTGTCGACAGCAGATCGCGCAGCATGTCGATCTCCTCGGTCACGTGCACGGCGTGATCCCGCACGTCCTGGAAGTAGGGCATCAAATCCGGATTCAGGAACGGCAGGTCGCGCCGCAGCAGCGAACTGAAGACGTCGCGCGTCGGACTCACCACACCGCGGAAACGCAGCAGCTCGCGCCGCAGGCTCATGATGTGCTGCATCGCGTCGCCAGGCCGCTCGTACGCTTCCGTCTCCGTCGCGGCTACGCGCGTGCCGAAGTGATCGATCATCGGGAAATAGCTGTTGACAATGGCGTCGGCCAGGCCGTGTGCCAGATGGCCGACCGTCGAATAGTGCTGCGGCCCCGCTCGCCACCGCGCCATCTGCTCGCGGACTTCACGTACACTGTCGTTTCGCACCGTGACAATGTAGTGCGACCCGATGAAGCAATGCATCTCGTTGAAGGCCGGTCGGTTCCGCTCCGCATTGATGCGCGCCGCGTACAGCACCAGGAAGAAGTAGCCCGGATACCTCTCCAGCTTCGGGTGCTGTTTGCCGAACAGGGCGTCCTCCACAGTCAGCGGGTGAAACTTGAGATCGTTGCGCAGCATTCTGCCATCATCGTCGGTCGGCCGTACAATGTCGATCCACACGATCCCCTGTTCCGGGCCGTCCTCCGCTGAACGGCCCAGGTTCGGCGGCGTAACATCCGTCGGATCGTCACCCGGCCGTGCTAACGCAGCACTGCCGCGCCGGATCCGCGCCACCGCGTCCTCCAGAGACAACGGTCGCACGCCGTCCGGACCCGATGCCAGCGCCCGGCGGCGAAGACCGCCATCGCCGTGGTCCATCCCTTCCCCAGAGGACTCATCGTTTCGCAGCGGACGCTCCGTTCAGGCGCTCGGCAGTTATTCCAACCGATGCGCCGGCTCGAATTGCAGACAGTCATTCGCATGGCGACTCACCGCCATGTGCAATGGGTCAAGATGCCCGGGCCTCTCACGGGGGCGCAAGTCTCACGATCCCAGCCACTCCCGTGCATCCGGGACACGGGATGTGCCATGGAAGTCGTTGACTCGCAGACGCACCCGCCGCACCTTTTCAGCGTGTATTCCCACACCAGCCCCGCCGCAGGGGACAGCGTCGCTCACGCGTCTACCGTCATGCGGTTCGTGCGCGTGACGGCCCTCCTCATCTTCGCCTTCTGGGTCTGGCGATACATGCGCGATACCGAGCCGCTCCTGCACGGCTCGCTCCTCATCTTCCACGAGGCCGGACACGTCCTCTTCATGCCGTTCGGCGAGTTCATGATGGTCCTCGGCGGGTCACTGTTCCAGCTGATGGTCCCGGCGTTCTTCGTCGCCCTCTTCGCGATCCGCCGCGACGGCTACGCCGCCGCATTCGCCAGCCTCTACCTCGCCGCCAGCTTCGCCGGCGTCGCCATCTACATAGCCGACGCCCGCGCCGGCGAGCTGCCCCTCCTCGGCGGCGAACGGTCCAACCACGATTGGACGTTCCTGCTCATTGAAATGGAGATGCTCGATCAGGATACCACGATCGGCTGGTATGTCATGAGGGTGGGAAAACTGATCTTCTGGGCGAGCCTGGCGGCCGGGGGATACTTCGCCTGGAACTACCGCTCCCCGGCCGCCTGATTACCGGCCATCACGAACGCTGCTGCCTGCACCCTTCCCGCCGCCGCGAGTCCGCGACCGAGACGATCTTCCATTCATCCCGCAGCTTCAACAACTGGAACGAATTGTACCCGCAGTGCGAGAAATCCTCGCCCGCGAAGAAGTCATACTCGGTCCACGCAATGGCGAGCGGACCGTCCACGCGAATCTCGACTTCATGCAGCACCTCGTCCAGTACCATGTCGGCCGGCGCCTGCGAAATGCTCGTGATGAAGTCCGACGTCGCGTTCACCAGCACTGTCCCGCCCGGCCCCATTCCAAAGAACTGCGCTTCGGGTGCAAACGCGGATCGGATCATCGTCGTGTCCCGCTGCCGCATCCCGTCGAAGAGTTGATCGATCACCGCCCGCACGGCGACTTCCTCCGCCTGTGGCGGTGCGGCGATCGCATCCGTCTGCTGCGCAACCACCGGAGCGGCTGCACCGAGCAGCAGAATCGCGCTCAGGACGAGCCTGGGAAATGTACGCATGTCATGCCTCGGTTCTGGTTTGCGGTTGCCGGAATAGAACCGCTCCGCCGCTTCCGCGGCAATTGCCTGGGGACGAACCTCGCGGCCATGGGTGCGAGGGCCTGGCTTCGCGTCCGAAGGTAAGCGGGCTTGACACAAGTTGGGCGAGGCCCTACTATATCGAAGCGTGTCAATGTATGGCACGCCCTTCTTCGGTCCCCGTATATCGAATGACTTCAATGGATAGGCTCACAATTCTCGATCGTGCTACCGACGCCGGTGCGGACGCCAGGCAGCCGGGACAGCGCTGCTGCCAGGCGGACGGCCACGGCGCACTGGATACCGGCCAGGCCGAAGGGCTGACGGCAGACCTCGATGTGCTGGCGAATCCGATACGTCTCCGGCTGCTCTCGCTGCTGACGGCGAGCGACGTTCCGGTATGCGTGTGTGATCTGGAGGCAGCGGTGCCGGTGAAGCAGCCGACGGTGTCGCACCATTTGAAGCTGCTCCGCGCAGCCGGCCTGGTGGAGAGTGAGAAGCGGGGCCTGTGGGCGTACTACCACGTGCGGCAGGACGAGCTGGATCGTCTGCGCCGCCGCATTGCGGCCGGGCTCGGCCGCCTGGGAGGGCATCATGAGTGAGGTAGCGGTGGCGGCCGTGTCCGTCCGGCCTGCGGCATCGGCGGACCTCGAGGCGGTGCAGGCTCTGCTTCGCACCGCGGACCTGCCGATCGATGGCGTCGCGGACCAGTTCGATTATGGCTATGTCGTTTCGGAGGTGGGCGGAACGGTGATGGGAGTCGCCGGCCTGGAAGTGTATGGCAGCTATGGTCTCCTTCGATCGGTGGCCGTAGCGCCGGAATGGAGAGGCCGGGGAGTGGCGGCTGCGCTGGTGGCGGACCGCGTGGAATGGGGAGCGGTGCGCGGACTCCGCGCGATCTATCTGCTCACGACCACAGCGAAGCAGTACTTCGGGGAGCACGGGTTCGCCGTGATCGATCGCGACGATGTTCCTGCCGCCATCCGTCGTTCGGCGGAGTTCGCGAAAGTATGTCCGTCGACGGCGACCGCAATGGAGCTGCGTATCGCAGCGCGGGCCTCGTCATGCTGCGGGGCGCAGTTCACGAACGCCATTGATACGAACGATGCGGAGGGCCTGAAGGCGGCAGTCCGGGAGAAGTACGGATCGGCTGCGTCGCGTGCCGCGGGTGGTGCGAAGTCGAGCTGCTGCGGCGACTCGCCGGACGAGGTGTGGGATCCGATCACTGCGGATCTGTACGAGGACGCGGAGACGCAGGGCCTGCCGGCAGAGGCGCTGCTCGCGTCACTGGGCTGCGGGAATCCCACGGCGCTCGCGGAGCTGCACGAGGGGGAGGTGGTGCTGGATCTGGGGAGTGGCGGCGGCATCGATGTGCTGCTGTCCGCCCGGCGCGTCGGCCCGACCGGCAGGGCGTACGGCCTGGACATGACGGACGAGATGCTCGAACTGGCACGGGCGAATCAGGCGCGTGCGGGTGCAGCGAACGTCGAGTTTCTGAAGGGCGACATCGAAGCGATCCCGCTCCCCGACGCGTCGGTGGACGTCATCATTTCCAACTGCGTCATCAACCTCGCGGCGGACAAGGCGAAGGTGCTGCGCGAAGCGTTTCGCGTGCTCAGGCCGGGCGGCCGTTTCGCCGTTTCCGATATCGTCGTGACCCGCGAGGTCCCCGCGCCAGTGCGGCGCAGCATGGAACTGTGGATGGGCTGTGTCGCCGGTGCACTGCATCGGGATGAGTATATGGCGCTGCTCGCCGAAGCCGGCTTCGAGGACATCGATCTCGAACCGACGCGTGTCTACAATGCGGCGGACGCGGATGCATTCGGTGTGGATACGGGGATCAGCGGTGCCGAGCTGGACGGCGCATTCATGAGTGCGTTCGTGCGCGCCAGGCGACCCGGCTCCTGACGCCATGGCGCGCCGGTTGCGGCCGGCGCGCGATCTTCGCTACCATGCGTCCATGGGCGTCTTCACTGGAGCAGGCGGACCAGCGACTGGCCGACGCCGAACGACGCCTTCTGCTGGCGGAGGAGAGGCTCGATTTTCAGGAGCAGCTTCTGTCGTCGCGAAGCAGCGTACCGCGCATTCCGCCGAGTGAGACGGACCGGGTCTAGACCAGCAGCGCGGCCGATCCCAGCACGAAGATGACGATACCGGCCGCGACCTTCGTCGCCGCCGCCCACATCCTGCCGATCAGTACACCCCAGCCGACGCGTGCAGCCGAATCGAAGCGCTTCGTTTCGTAGAGTGTCGCCGCCATCGCACCGGCAAACGTGCCGATGAACCCGGCAATCAGGGATCCGATGAGCGGTATCGGCATGCCGACGATGACCCCGGCGACGCCGCCGAAGATCGCGCCCCAGAACGCGAGGCGGGACCCGCCGTAGCGTACGTTGAGCTTCTGCACAATCAGGTACTCGAGGATCTCCGCGCCGAGAGCGAGCACCAGGCACACGACGATCGTGAATATGCCGACCTCTCCCGCGATCGTTCCGATGGCGAGCACACCGACCATGATCCACAGCCCGGGAATGCCGAGCGGTGTCAGGAAGAGGGCGATGCCCATGATCAGGATTCCGAGTATGGCCAGCATTCAACTCCCTTAATACAGTATGCCCGTTATCATCGGCGCGTTCATCGCAGGAGGGTGCGCCGGCGCGGCGGCGTTGCCAGCGGCGGGTCCTCGGCGCCGCGCGACGTGTGAAGCTCCACCTGCGTCTCTCCCGTGATGAGGCGGATGCCGCGGTGGTACGTCAGATACGCCCAGCCCCACTGCATCATGACCAGCGCCCGATTGCGGAAGCCGATCAGATACATGATGTGCACCACCACCCAGATCAGCCACGCCGGGAATCCTGACAGCTTCAGCCTTCCGATCCGCGCGACGGCCGCCGCACGTCCGATCGTCGCCAGGTCGCCCTTGTCCACGAAGCGGAACTCGCTGCGCGGCCGCTGCTCCAGGTCGCGCATGATCTGACGCGCTGCGTGCTTCCCCATCTGGATGGCACCCTGCGCGACGCCCGGCACCGGTGATCCGTCCTCCCGCGTCATGGCGGCCAGGTCGCCCGCCACGAAGACTTCGGGCCGGCCGGGCACCGAGCAGTCCGGCGCGACCCGCACCCGACCGGCCCTGTCCGTCTCTACGCCCAGCGACGCACCCAGTTTCGATGCGGCGACACCCGCGGCCCAGAACACGTTCTCCGCATCGATGCGCTCATCGCCGATGTTCACATGATCGTCGCCGATGTCGGTGACCAGCGCGCCCGTGCGCACTTCCACGCCCAGCTTCTCGAGCTGCCGCTGTGCCTTCGCCGACAGTTCCGGCGGATAGGTGGGCAGTACACGGTCCACGCCTTCGAGCAGCAGGATGCGTGTCTCGGTGGTATCTATAGCGCGAAAAGCCTTAGGCAGCACCTGCCGCGCGAGCTCCGCCATGGGGGCCGCCAGCTCTACGCCGGTCGG
>JAGTUV010000116.1 GCA_018224305.1 Gemmatimonadota bacterium | reverse complement strand
GCTCCTGCGCGAGCTCAACGCGACCGTCTTCGCGGTGCCGTCGGTGGAGTCGGTCGAGTACCGGATCGCAGGCAGCTGCGACCGATTCTGGGAGTGGCTCCAGTACGGTTGCGAGGTGGTGGCGCGCAGGTGACCCGAGCGGAAAGTGTCCGGTTTCCTGTTCTCGCGTGCCGCGGCGACGCGTGAGTGGAGGGCGCGGGGCGAGGATTCGAGGCGCCGGATGTCGCGTGCACGCGGGCAGGTGCTATCTTTAGTCAGACCCTGCAACGAGGCGCGATGACACAGACGAGAACGAAGGATGAGCTGGCCAGTGCTATAACGCACGGTGCGGGCGTCATCGCCAGCCTTGTTGGTGGTGCGGTGCTCATCACGCTTGCGGCGCTGAGCGGCTCGGCCTATCAGATCGTCGGCGCCGCGGTGTTCACTGCGTCGCTCGTGCTACTCTACAGCGCATCGACGGCCTACCACATCGCTCTGAACGCGAGGCTGCGGCAGAAACTCCGGCTGGTGGACCACTGCGCCATTTACGTGCTGATCGCAGGGACGTACACGCCGTTCACGCTCACCGTTCTGCGGGGTGTCTGGGGCTGGACGCTCTTCGGCGTGGTGTGGGGTCTCGCGCTGGCCGGGATCGCCTTCAAGCTGTTCTTCATCGGCCGTTTCCCGCGCCTGTCCACGGGCATCTACATCGGCATGGGCTGGCTGGTGGTCGTGGCTGCCGGTCCGCTCGTCCGCGCCCTGGATCCCGTGGCCCTCGCCTGGCTCGTGGTCGGTGGCCTCGCCTACACGGGCGGCACCGCATTCTACCACAGCCGGCGCGTGCCGTATGCACACGCGGTCTGGCACCTGTTCGTGCTGGCCGGCAGCGTATGCCACGCGATCGCAGTGGGGATTCAGATATGAGAACGATCCTGGTCGTATTCGTCCTCGCGGCACTTGCCGGAGCGTGCGCCGATGGTGATCCGGAGGCAGCGGCCACTCCGGCAGACACGCTGACACGGGCGCAGCGCGACAGCATCATCGGTGCATCGTCGCTTCCGGGCGCACGCAGCGTACAGCGCGCCATCGACACCCGCGACTCGGCGAACGCGCGCGGCGCTGCCATGGACTCACTGCTGAGATAGCCAGCTGGAAGTATTACTGCAATGAAGAAGGTCCGGGCACTCCGGAATATCGGTGTGGCAGCCATACTGATCCTCATTGCGGGCTCATGCGCCAGGTTGCGGCCGCCGGCTCCGGCCGACGTGGTCATCGATCCTCCGGGGATCGCGGTCGCCACCGGTCCGTGCCTCGATGCCATGCCGGACGCGGATCGCGATGGCATGTCCGACGGGTGCGAGCTGGCGCTTTCGCGGGCATTTGCTCCGCAACTCATGCTGCACGCAACGCGGTGCACGTTGCCGGCTGCCGGCTCGGAAGGACATATCGCGGGCGGCTACTTCCATGCGGCGCAACCGGTGGTCGGGATCGTACGGCTCGTGTACCTGCCGGCGTACTACCGGGACTGCGGCTGGCGCAGTGCGTGGTGCTTCCTGATCGACTGCCGCGGTCACGCCGGTGATTCCGAGTTGATCGTCGTGGACGTGCGCCGTTCGGCGAGCGGCGGCTGGATCACCGATGCGATCTTCCTGTCAGCCCACTGCTTCAGCCGATCCGAGCCGGACTGCCGGTGGTACAGGGATGACGATCTCAATCAGTTCGACTGGGTGGATGGCATTGTGAGGGGAGCGCCGGTGGTATGGGTTTCGGACGCCCGCAACGCGAACTACCCGTCGCGGGAGACGTGCGAGCGCGGACGCATGGGTCTCGACCGCTGCGATCGCAGTGCGACACCCTATCGGTATCCGGTCATCGCGGAGCGCAACATCGGCAGCCGCGTCGTGCCGATCATTGTCGGTGACCGTCCACCCGGGTGCGTGAACGGCCGGTTCGTGGAACCGGGCGACCGCATGATCGTCGCGCACGACGCCGTCGAATGCTTCTGGGACGCCGCATCGAAGTTCGGTGGCTGGCAGGGTGCGGGCCATGGCGAGACGGCGTACGGTTTGTACCTCGATCATCTCGGTCTGTGAGGGCGCGTGAGGATCGTTGAGGGGAAGTGGGCCGGCCGATCCCTGACATCACCGGGAGGACGGGTGCGGCCGACAGCGGAATCGCTGCGGGTGGAGATCATGGACATGATCGCTGACGACCTCGCCGGTGCTCGCGTGCTCGACCTCTTCGCCGGCACAGGCGCCCTTGGACTGGAGGCCCTCTCCCGCGGTGCCCGCTACTGCGACTTTGTGGAGAACGGACCTGCCGCGCTGCACTCGCTGAAAGCGAACGTCGCAGCGCTGCGGGTGCGTGAGAAGACCCGCATATACGACCGCGATGCGATTCCCTTCGTCGAGCGTCTGTCTGCCGGTCGCTACGACATCACGTTCGCCGACCCGCCCTACGGCTCGCGCAAGCTGGATCGCGTGGTGCGGTACTGGAAGCACGTCGCGTTCACTACGCTCCTGGTGCTCGAGCACGCGCCCGATCACGAAGGTATCCCCCGCGGCACGCGCCGGCGCTTCGGCGATTCGACGGTGACCGTGCTGCGTGCGAAGACTCCGAGCTGACCGCTACTCAGGGACGTCATGCAGATCTGCATCGCGCGACATGGCGACGCGCAGACATTCCTCAAGCGCGCGCTGCCCTGGCTGGTCCAGACGGAAGCCGAGCACGCGCTGGTTCTCGGGCTCGCACACCGCCATGCACCACTCTCCGACGATCTGTATGTCGCCACCGTTGAGCAGAACGGCGCAATAGTCGGCTGCGCG
This sequence comes from Gemmatimonadota bacterium, assembly GCA_018224305.1. Classification (GTDB taxonomy): domain Bacteria; phylum Gemmatimonadota; class Gemmatimonadetes; order Longimicrobiales; family RSA9; genus SH-MAG3. The sequence goes on along the minus strand of JAGTUV010000116.1, from coordinate 2,119 downwards.
CTGCGCACACCGCCGCGAAAGCTCGTGCTCACACGCATCCCGCCCGGCGCCATCGATGCGCTGGTCGTGGATGTGGCTGCGTGCTACGACCACCTGCCCGGAGTGTTCGGGCCGAACGCGGCCACGAGGGAGTTCGCCCGGCAGTGGTGCGAACGCCACGACTGCAGTGCGCGCGACGCGATGACACAGAGATTGTACATGCTCGACCGCGTAATCCCACCGCCGCGTCGGGCCGCCGGCAGCATGCGGTTCGCAACACCTGAGGACGCCGGACTCGTCGCGTCATGGATTGCGTGCTTCACGGCCGAGACCGGTGTGGATGCGGCATCACCGCGCGAGGTTGCCGCGGCCCGCATCGCGGCGCGCGAACTGGTGCTATGGTGTGACGACGGCCCGCGCACACTCGCCGGATACTCCAGTCGCTCGCCAAACGGAGTACGCATCGGTTACGTTTACACTCCACCCGAATGGCGCAGGCGCGGGTATGCGTCGGCGTGCGTGGCAGCGCTCAGTCAGCACGCCCTCGATGAAGGCGCCAGGTTCTGCTGCCTGTACACGGACCTGGCGAATCCGAAGTCGAACGCGATCTACCGGCGACTCGGGTACGATCATGTCTGCGATGCAATCTGCATCGAGTTCGTTGCGCATTCGTGATCACAGTATACTGCGCCGGATGCGATCTTGCAGGAAGAGCGCACAGGCGGAGCGCACAGGCAGAGCACACCCTGGATGGAGTTATTTCATGACAGCGAAGTCAGGAGACACAGTCCGCGTCCACTACACCGGCAAACTCGAGGATGGCAGTGTCTTCGACAGTTCGCACGGCCGTGACCCGCTCGAGTTCACGGTGGGCTCCGGCCAGGTCATTGCGGGCTTCGATCAGGCCGTTGCAGGCATGAAGCCCGGGGATGAGCGGGAGGTGACGATTCCGGCGGAGAACGCATATGGCGACCGCAAGGACGAACTCGTTATCGTGGTGGAGCGCTCACAGTTGCCACCGGACATCGATCCTGACGTCGGGCAGCAGCTGCACCTGAAGCAGGACGGCCAGGCGTTCGTCGTGATGGTAGCCGCGGTGCAGCCGGAGAGCATTACGCTCGATGCGAATCATCCGCTTGCGGGCGAGGCCCTGACATTCGAGTTGAAGCTGGTAGAGATCGACTGATTCAGCGCGGCGTCTGTCGCCGTGCCGCTTCCGCTACGGAGGCATCAATGGCAACCGCATCTCCGTGCACGAACCATCGCCGCGTCGCACTGCTCGCGGCTGTACTGCTCATTGCCGGCACGCCGGCAGCGGCTCAGCTCGTTACGGGTGTGGTCGTGGAGGGTGGTACGGAGCTACCGGTCGCGGGCGCATCCCTCGAACTGATGGACACGACCGGCCTGCGTCGCGGTTCGGCGGTTGCCGACACGGCGGGTGCATTCCGCATCATGGTGCCGCAGCCGGGCGTATATTGGTTGAAGGTCTCGCACATCGCGTACACATCCGCTGAGACCGTGACGTTCAGCGCGGCGGTGGGTGTCGAGGTGAAGCTGGAACTGCGCATGATGCCGAGCGCGGTGGCGCTCGAGCCGCTGCGCGTAGTGGGCCGCTCTGATTACAATGCCGGCTGGCTTCAGGAATATTATGAACGTGCAGTGTGGACCCGCCGATCCGGTATGGGCCGCGTCTTTTTCCGCGACGAGGTCGAACGTGCCAACCTGCCGACCACTTCGACGTTCCTGACCTACCTCCTGCCTCGCGCCGGCTGCCGCCCCAGCATATTCGTCGACGGTCTCCAGATGCAGGATGCGTCGCAGCTCGACGGCGTGTTGCAACCGCAGGCGCTGGAGGGCGTGGAGCTTTATAACAATCGCGTCTTCCTGCCCGACCGCTACGCAAACCGCGGGCACTGCGCGGTCGCATTGTTCTGGACGCGCCGCGACCTCGAGGGCGCCCGGCCGATGACGTGGCGGCGTGCGCTCGTGACCGGTGGCGTCATCGCGGGGCTCCTGCTGCTGTTGCAACTCTGACGGCCCCACATGGAGAACCGATGGTGCGCAAGCTGCCCTGGCCCGAGATCATCGTCATCGCGCTGGTACTCGCGGCTGGAGCGGGACTGTACATATACGCGCATCG
>JAGTUV010000115.1 GCA_018224305.1 Gemmatimonadota bacterium | reverse complement strand
CGTGATACGCGTCAGTCGTCGAACAGGCCGAACTGTCCATGTCGGTGAGGTCGCCGGAACGACGCCGTGGACAACGCGTGACGGGTGACTTCCTCGTCGTAGCCGGCCTTCCGACGGGCCGCACGGAACAGTGCGCCGATCTGGTCGGCCATCTCCCCGGTGCCGCGTGCGCGCTCACCCCACGTCGAGTCATAGAGCTTCCCACCGCGCATGGCACGAACGCGGTTCAGCACCTTCTCCTTCCGGTCCGGGAAGTGGTGCGTGAGCCAGTCCTCGAACAGCGGCGCCACCGCGTGCGGCAGTCGCAGCACGACATAGCTCGCCCACTTTGCACCTGCGTCGCGAGCGGCCTTCAGGATATCGCCCATTTCCTCGTCGGTGATCGCCGGGATGATCGGGGCCACCATGACACCGACCGGTATGCCGGCGGCCGCCAGCTTCTCCACGGCCATCAGCCGGCGCTTCGGTATCGACGTGCGAGGTTCCATCACACGCTGCAGCTTCTCGTCGAGTGTCGTGATGGAGAGACTGACGGACACTGCGTTGTGTGCGGCCAGCTCGCCGAGCACGTCAATGTCGCGCGTAACGAGATGGTTCTTCGTGATGATGCCAACCGGGTTGCGGAACTCGGCCAGTACTTCCAGACATCCGCGCGTGATGCGCAGCTTCCGCTCGACGGGCTGATAACAGTCGGTCACGCCACTCATGACTATGGTCTCCGGCGTGTACGACTTCTTCATCAGCTCGTTGCGCAGCAGCAGCGGCGCGTCCGGTTTGACGAGGATCTTCGTTTCGAAGTCCATGCCGGCACTGAAGCCGGCGTACTCGTGGAACGGTCGCGCGAAACAGTAGATGCAGCCGTGCTCGCAGCCGCGATAAGGATTGATGCTCTTCGAGAAGCCGACGTCCGGACTGTCATTGCTTGCGAGAATCGTATGGGTCGTATCACGCAGGAACTGCGTGCGCGGCAGCGGCAGCTCGTCGTCCGCCAGATCGGCATCCAGCGTGTCGCCATCCGGAATCACTTCCATTGGCTCGAAGCGGTTGGGCGGGTTGAATGTCGCACCACGACCGCGGATCTTGTAGAGGCCTGTCACTTGCACCTGCTCTTCCAGGGAAACAGTCGGAACAACTCAACAGAGGCCGGGGGCCCGATGGCGGATCAGAAAAAGGCGAAGGTCGGGAACGAGGACGCGTCGAGGATCGATGACAGCGTGTCGCCGAAGCGCGGAGGCGGCGAGGCGCCGAAGGTGGCCAACGGCAAGTCATCGAAGGGTGGACACGACGAGTCGCCGGAGGGCGGGACCGGCAAGCCGCCGAAGGGCCGTGTCGCCAGGGCGATCGCGGACGAGCCGACGGTCAGCAAGGGCTACGAGTCCGCGCAGGAGCCGGAATCCCAGGGTGATGGCGATCCGGGGAACGAGGATCCCGCATCGAAGAGCGACGCGGGCGCGGCCGAAGCCTGACGTCAGGCCAGGTGCGCTTTCAGTGAGGCGCGCAGCGAGTGCGGCCGCATCCGTCGCAGCACCACGTCCGGCGTACCATGCCACGACGCGGCGTCGCGTATGGCGCGGCCGACGTCGCGAAGCACGGCGTCCGTCACGCGCACGCCTTCCTCCATGTGCAACGATTTCACCTCGAACACGCCGTCCCGGCGATGTGCCTTGGCGTCCAGCCGGCCTATGAGATCGCCGCGGCGGAGCAGCGGAAGCACGTAGTAGCCGAACTGCCTCTTCGGTGCGGGTGTGTAGCACTCGATGCGGTAATCGAAGCCGAACATGGTGCGGGCGCGTGCGCGATCCCAGACGATCGGGTCGAATGGTGAGAGCAGCGTGGTGAGCACCGGCTTCAAGGCGAGGTCGGCCGCGGCCCGTGCGGTCTGGATGTCATCGGGATGCACGTACGCGGTGTCGCTCCAACCGTCGACCTGCACCTCGATCAGTTCGCCGGCGGCGGCAAGTTCACGCACGCGAGCCGGCGTCTCACGCTTCGGCATGCGATAGTAGTCGCCTACCCAGCGGGCAGTTGCGATGCCGAGCGCGCGGACGGATCTCAGGATCAGCTGCCGCTCCACATCCCGGGCCGTCGGTAGCGCCTCGTCCGCCCAGTCCGGATGCACGCGCTCCCGCAGATCATACACGCGCTGGAACGCCTGCCGTCGTGCGACCATGAGGTGACCGGCCGTGAACAGCGCTTCGAGCGCGCGCTTCTCCGGCTTCCATTCCCACCAGCCGGAGGCGGCGTCACTACGACGCGCGAAGTCCGTCGACCGCACAGCGCCGCGCTCACGCACATGCGCGAGCACACGCTCCAGTTCGGGTCGGTGCTGGTCGACCCATTCCGCACGGTATTTCCAGCCCATCCGCTCCGGCTCGAGCATGCGACGCCGGACCAGCGCGTAGTCCTCGATGGGAAGGAAGCTCGCCTCGTGCGCCCAGTACTCGAACAGCGCGCCCTCCGCCAGCAGCTCCTCGAGCCACGCGCCATCGTATGAGCCGAGCCGGCTGAACAGCACGAGATACGGACTGCGTGCGACGACGCTGATCGTGTCGATCTGCAGCACGCCCATGCGCCGGATCGCCTCGAGCACGTCCGCCTTGCACGCACGCCGGCGCTGACGCCGGTCCAATCCCTGTGCGTGCAGCTGAAGGTGGCGTGCGGCGGACGGCGTCAGTGTCAACTTCGGACTCACGTTGTCGGGACCCACCGGGGCTTCACTGCATCGGCTCCATGCCCATCGCGATCCACTCCTCGCGCGATGGGCCGTAAACGCCATGCAGCGGCAGACCGGCCTGCCTCATGAGCACCGTCATCTGGCCGCGGTGGTGGGCTTCGTGACGCAGGAATATTTCCAGCGCGAGACCGCGCGTCCACTTCTGTCCGTACATCTCGACTTCTTCCGCCAGAGAGTCATCGGACCAGCGATCCCGGATGTCGGGGTTCACCGAGGAGGATGCGCGCTCGTACTCGGCCGCGATCGCCGTTGCGGACGACGGCATCGGATCGTGCTCGCCGGGCCCTTCCGGCTTCAGTCCCGCCTTGCCGAGCATTTCCGGAATCGTTGCGGTCAGATGCCAGGCGAGGAAGCCGAGCGTGCGGCCGCCCGGAGTGATCTCCTGCGACAGCGATTCGTCCGTGAGCGTGCGCAGCAACTCGAGCGTGCCCTTGCGCTCGTTGTCCCATTGTGCTGTGAAGTCCTCGATCCGGCGGAACATGGCTCAGCTCCTTGTTCGGGTGGGTTGGCAGGTCTCGGATCTGCCATCAATGGAAGTCACGGGACCGGAAATTCACGTGCTGCCGCGAGCCCCGGTCGTTCGCCGGGCGTCCCACGCGCAACTCCCTGAATCTGCGGCCCACGATGTTCATCACCATGTCCTCACGCTCGAAGCGGCCTTCAATGGCCATGAACGGCGCATGGCGCACGACCTCGCGGTTCTCCTGATACAGCTGCCGCGGCACGATCACGTTCATGTAGCCGAACTCATCCTCCAGCAGCACGAACACGGTGCCCTTCGCCGTTGCCGGATGCTGGCGTGCCACCACCAGGCCCGACACGACGATCTGCGAGCCCGGCTCATGATGCTCGAGATCAGCGCTCGATGCCACTCCCAGCGCGTTCAGCCGCGAACGCATGTGCTCCATGGGATGGCCGTCAACGCAGATGCCCGTCGCCAGATAGTCCAGGAAGATCCGCTCCTCACCATCCAGTTCGCGCGGCTCGAACGCGAGCGTATGTGCCGGCGCGAGCGGCAGCACGTCGCCCGCGACCCGCAACGCCTCCCACGCCGCACGGCGCCGACCCGGCTCGAACGCCTCGAACGCACCCGCGCGGGCAAGATGTATCGCATCCGCGCGTGAGAGATGAGCCCGCCGGACGACATCGGCAATGGAGCTGAACGGCCCTTCCGCCCGGGCCGCCTGCAGGGCATCGCGGGCCCTGATGCCGAGGCCGCGGATATGGCGCCAGCCTATCCGCAGATAGGGAGTGGGAGAGGGAGTGGGAGAGGGAGAGGGAACAACAACATTTTTCACATTCCGTTCCCCGTCCCCGATTGTGCAGTCCCACTCCCCATCTCTCAGACACGGCCCGAGCACTCTCACGCCGTGCCGGCGGGCATCGTGCACCAGCGTGGCGGGCGGATAGAAGCCCATGGGCCAGGCGTTGAGCATGCCCAGGAAGAACTCGGCGGGGTGATTCGCCTTGAGGTACGCGGTCGCATAGGCGATGAGCGCGAAGCTCCATGCGTGAGACTCGGGGAAACCGTAGTTCGCGAACGAGTACAGGTCCTGCACGACTTCATCGGCGACACGCTCTGCCACACCGCGTGCGATGCATGCGTCGTGCAGGCGCTTGAGTGCGGCGTGCAGTTTCGGCAGCTTGCGCTGGTGCCCCATCGCCCTGCGCAGTTCGTCGGCCTCGCCGGCGCTGAAGCCGCCGAGCGCCATGCTGATGGCCATCGCCTGCTCCTGGAATACCGGCACGCCGTACGTGCGGCGCAGGATCGGCTCGAGGACCGGGTCGGCATAGCGCACGACCTCGCGGCCGCGCCGCCGCTCGGTGTAGGGATGGACGAAGCGTGCCTGGATGGGGCCGGGACGGATCAGCGCGACCTGCACCACGATGTCGTACAGACGCTCCGGCTTTGTCTGCAGGATGGACTGGATCTGCGCGCGACTCTCGATCTGGAACGTGCCGACCGTGTCACCGCGCGCGATCAGGTCGTACGTCTTCGCATCGTCCACCGGCAGCCGGTACATCTCCATCTTCGTTCCCGTCCGCATCTCGATCGCATCGAACGAGAGATGAATCGCGGAGAGGCCACCGAGTCCGAGGAAGTCGAACTTCGGCACACCGGCCTCGTCGAGGTCATCCTTGTCGAACTGCAGGATGGTGCGTCCCATCGTGGTGTGCTCTATCGGCATGTAGTTGCCGAGCAGCTGTGAGGACAGCACGAAGCCGCCGGGGTGTGTGGAGCGCAGGCGCGGCACATCGTCGAGCACGCCGAGTGCGGACAGCAGCGCGCGGCCCTTGGCCGTGTCGAGATCGAGATCGTGCGTCGCGGCGAGGCCGCCTTTCAGTTCCTCGACGGCGGCGGACGGCTCCAGGTGATGCATGCGCTTCGACAGCGCGAACGCCTGCTGCGCCGGATAACCCAGAGCACGCATCATGTCCTGCACCGCGGTCGGCGCGTGGTACGCCTGCGTCACGGCCGTGATCGCGGCGTGCGCACGGCCGTAGCTGTCGTACATGTAGTCGAGCACCTCCTCGCGCCGATGCATCTCGAAGTCGACATCGATGTCCGGCGCTTCCGTGCGGCCGTCCGTGCGCACCTCGGACAGGAACCGCTCGAACAGCAGGCCGTGACGGATCGGGTCGACCGCCGTGATGCCGAGACAGTACGCGACCGCGCTGTTCGCCGCACTGCCTCGCCCCTGACACAGGATGTCGCGGCTGCGCGCGAAGCGGATCGCATCCCACATCACTATGAAGAAGCCGGCGAAGTCGAGACGGCCGATCACGCCGAGCTCATGCTCGATCTGCGCGCGCTGCCGCTCATCGATCTCGCCCCACCGCTCGCGCGCACCCTCGAATACGAGATGACGCAGCCACGTGATGTCCGTCTCGCCTTCCGGCACGCGGAAGTGCGGCATCGGCGGGCGCAGCCAGCGCAGGTCGAAAGGAGCACAGTCCAGCGCAATGTCGCGCGTCGCCTCGAGACCGGCCTCCCTGCCCTGCCACAGCTGCGCCATCTCCCGCGGCGACTTCAGACGCCACTCGCCATTCGGCAGCAGCAGGCCCCATGAGGCCGCCGTGTGCACACACACGTCCGCACGATTCGCCGTCAGCAGATCGTGCACCAGACGGCCGGCACTGTCGAGATAACGAGGGTCGTTCGATACGCACCACTTCGTGCGACTCGTCTCCGCCAGCTCGATCAGCGATGCCGCCAGCGCCGACTCGTGTCCGCCCACATGATGAAGCTGCACCTCCAGCGCGAGACGATCACCGAACACGTCACGCCACCGCTCCAGCTGGAACAGCGCCTCGCTGCGACGCTCTGTGCGCACCAGCGTCGCGATCTCGCCCGTGGACGGACCCGTCAGGCACCACACTCCGCTCGCGTGATCGATCAGATCCTCGAACGTCAGCGATGCACGACCGCGCTCCGGCAGCGGCACTGCGTAACGAATCCGGGAGTGGGAGTGGGAGTGGGAGTGTTTGTGGGGAGTGGGAGTGGGAGTGGGAGTATCGCTCCAGCGGGCGACATCACCGATCCGTGACTTCGTCACCAGCGCGGCAATGTTGCGGTAGCCTTCGGCACTGCGCGCGAGCAGCGCCATCGGGTGGCCATCCACCTGGAGTTCGACTCCACCGATGGCCCGGATTCCGGCCTTCTCCGCCGCCAGCGCGAACCGGATCACGCCGCCGACGTCCGCCGTGTCCGTCAGCCCCAGCGCCGCGTGGCCCTGCTGTGCTGCCCGCTGCACCAGCGCTTCGGGCGTCATCGTGCCGTCACCGAACGAGAACGCCGAATGGGCACGCAGTTCTACATAGTTCAAGATTGTCAGCACATGGTGAGGGCGGGCGGACGCACTTCGTGCCCCTCAGTCCCATCCGGGACCGGCCGCGGCCCGACCGAACATTACCCGAAGAAGATGGGACCGAACAAACGCCGAAGCAAGCCGCTCCTCATTTCGCCTCTGCGTGCCATGACGTCGTCCTGTTCTGCCATTTCGCAAACCCGAAGCGTCGCCAGGTTTAACTCCGCGCCTTGACAAGGAGGCGTTAATATTGTATGGTTACCATATGTCATACAACAAGGAGAAAACCACCGTGTATCTCGACAGCGCAGACCATCGCCGGCTGAAGGCGATGGCAGAGGCCGCGAACCGGCCGACGGCGGAGCTGATCCGCGAAGCGGTGGCGGAGTACGTGCGCCGCCATGGCGCGACGACGGCGGCGAGCATTGGCGCGGGGCGGAGCGGGCGAACGGATCTGTCGGAGCGGGCGGAGGAACTGCTCGAGGGTTTCGGCGCGTGATCATCGTGGCGGACACGAGCGCCGTTCTGGCGCTGCTGGATGCGGACGACCGGCACCACAAGGCGTTGCGGGACCTGTGGGAGGCTGACCCGTCCGCATGGGTGTTGCCGTGGGCGATACTGCCGGAAATCGATTATCTGGCGCGCCGCTACCTCGGCGTCGCAACGGCGCGGCTGTTCCTGCGCGACCTCAGCTCATCCGGCTTCACCGTGGAGTACGGCGAGCCGGATGACGTGAGGCGAGCCGAGGAGCTGGACCGTCGCTACGCCGACCTGGGCCT
>JAGTUV010000114.1 GCA_018224305.1 Gemmatimonadota bacterium | reverse complement strand
GACGTCCTCCAGCGCAGGATTGCCGCGCCTGCCACCATCCTGCAGCGCCAGCTGGATCGCTTCTCCAGCCTTGATCGTGAGTCGCTCGTGGTTCAGCACTTCCGCCTCGCTCATTGGGATGGACAGTGACCGGAGAGTGCGGGGCAACGGACGTGCCCGGCTGTCCTGCCTAATCGGCAGCGTCTCCAAATCACCCTCTTCCGCACCGCGCGTCATCATGCGAAAATGCAGCATGAGAATATGGATACTTGCCATCGGCCTGCTGCTCGCTGCCTGCGCTGCGGATGAGGCTGCGTTCGGCGTGAGCGACGAGCGGTTCATCGCCACGATGGTCGATCTGCGGCAGGCGGCGGTGACGGCCGGGACGGACACGGCGCAGTTCGAGCTGCTGCGGGAGGGCGTGCTCGCGCGACACGGCGTGTCGGAGGACGAACTGCGCACGTACATCGAAATGAACAGCGGCGACCTGAATCACATGGCGGCGATCTGGGACTCGATAGCCGCACGGCTGTCCGACCCATTGGTGGAATGAGGCGCGTAAGGCGTGCGAAGCGCAGCGGAACTCCGGCCCCATGGGGCCGGAGGCTGGGCGTTGCGTTGCTGCTCGTCGCGACGGGCGGCTGCACCGGCGACCGGGAGCGGCCCGGCAGTCCGACCGGCCCCGGCGGCACGGCGAATCTCAGGGCCTCTATTCTGACACCAGCGACGGGAGCAACGGTGCTCACGGGCAACGATATCGTAGTCCTGGTGGAGGCCCGGGACGTGAGCGCGCTGTACCTTCAGGGGGTGGGATTCGTCGCCCGGCGTGCGGCAGGGGCCGCGGTGGTCGATTCGGTTGCGGTATTCTTCCCGCAGCGCAGCGACACTACACATGCGTTCACGTTGCGCCTCCCGAACAGCTTCTCCACGAACACGCAGGTGGACATCTACGGCATCGCATTCGGCCCCGCGGGCGCGGTTCGCCTCTCGCCCCCGATCCACGTGGTGGCGGTGCAGTGCACGGGCGGTACCTGCCCGTGAAGCTGAGTGGCGTGGAGATTGCACTGTTGAGCATGCGACCGGTCGTATCGTGCGGCCGAGGACTGGAGTAGGCTTCATGTTGGAACTGAGCCATACCCACGGCGCCTGTGTCGGCAACTGGCGCCTGGTCGGCGCGAGTGACCTGCGTCGGATACGGTGCGACCGGTGCAGTGTCGAGCACGACGCGACACCCGAACACCGCCTGGCCGCAATCGATGAGAACTACGCGGGCATCTACCTGCGCCGCCTGGCGGCGGAGGGTGCCGCCCACCTGGGCAGCGAGCCGGAGTAGTCTCCACGAGTATCTGCCTGCGCCTCTGGCGGCGGAGGGTGCGCCAACCTGAGCAGCGGCAGGCGGAGGTGCGCCCAATCTGAGCAGGAGGAGGTGCGCCCAATCTGAGCAGCGACGTAAGCGCGCTATTCCCACTCGATGGTGGCCGGCGGCTTCGAGCTGATGTCGTAACAGACGCGGTTCACACCATCGACCTCGTTGATGATGCGTGACGACATCCTGCCGAGGACATCCGGTGGGAACGGATACCAGTCAGCCGTCATCCCATCCCTGCTGGTCACCGCCCTCAGTGCCACCACATTGTCATACGTACGTGCGTCTCCCATGACGCCGACACTGCGAACGGGGAGCAGCACCGCGAACGCCTGCCAGATGTCGTCGTAGAGGTCGGCGGCGCGGATCTCCTCGAGGTAGATGGCGTCGGCCTCGCGGAGGACGGCGAGGCGCTCCTCGCTGATGGCGCCGAGGACACGGATGGCGAGACCGGGCCCTGGGAACGGATGGCGGCCAACCAGCTCCTCCGGGAGGCCCAGCTCGCGACCGACCTGCCGCACTTCATCCTTGAACAACTCCCGCAGCGGCTCGACCAGTTCGAAGCCCAGATCCTCGGGCAGACCCCCGACATTGTGGTGCGTCTTGATGACGGCGGATGGGCCGCGCACGGAACGCGACTCGATGACGTCGGGATAGAGGGTCCCCTGCACCAGGAACTTCGCGTCACGGCCGGCATCCTCGGCCGCGCGTTCGAAGACGCGGATGAACGTCTCACCGATGCGGCGGCGCTTCTCCTCCGGCTCTTCGATCCCTTCGAGGCGGTTGAGGAACTGTTCGCGGGCATCGACTACGACGAGGTGCGCGCCGAGGTGCCTGCGGAACGCCCGCTCGACGCCCTCGCGCTCGTTCTTTCTGAGCAGCCCGTTGTCGACGAAGATACAGGTGAGCTGATCACCGATCGCGCGGTGCACGAGTGCGGCCGCCACTGACGAATCGACGCCGCCCGAGAGTCCGCAGATCACGTGTGCGTCGCCGACCTGCTCGCGAATGCGGCTGATGTGATCGTCGATGAACGATCCGGCAGTCCACGTCGGCTCGCAGCCGCAGATGCGGAACGTGAAGTTCGAGAGGATCTCATCGCCGCGCGGCGTGTGGGCGACCTCCGGGTGGAACTGGACGCCGAAGACGGGAGAGCCCGTGCGACGGAACGCGGCGACCGGGAGGTCCCGCGTCGACGCGAGGACATCGAACCCGGCAGGCGACTGATCGACGTGGTCGCCGTGGCTCGCCCAGACCGTGACGGGCTCAGCGGCATCGAAGCCGTGGAACAACTCGCTGGTGTCGGCGATACGCAGTTCAGCGCGGCCATACTCCCGCTTTCCGGGCTCGACGGCAGCGCCCGCCGCCTGCGCAATCAACTGCATGCCGTAGCAGATGCCGAGGACCGGCACACCCAGATCGAGAATGGCCGCGTCGAACGGGGGTGCGTCGGCACCATACACGGAAGAGGGGCCGCCGGAGAGGATGATCCCGCGCGGTGCAAACTCGCGGATCCAGTCAATGCTGACGGCTGGCGAATGGATCTCGCAATACACGCGTTCCTCGCGAACGCGGCGGGCAATGAGCTGCGTGAACTGCGAGCCGTAATCGAGAATCAGAATCCTGTTTTCCATTTCCTGCATCTATTCGAGTAGCTCCGCCTCGCCGCGTACGAGGTCGTCGTAGGTTTCACGTGATCTCGCGAGCTTGTGTGCATCGCCTGCGACGATGACTTCGGCAGGGCGCGGCCGTGCGTTGTACGTGGACGCCATCGAGAACCCGTAGGCGCCCGTGGCCCCGATGGCGAGAAGCTCGCCCGGCTCGACGCGCGGGATAGGGCGGTCGAGCGCCAGGAAGTCGCCGCTCTCGCAAATCGGTCCCACGACATCCACCGGTACCGTCTCCCGCCCGGGCGTACGCACCGCCGGTTCGACGCGATGGTAGCTGGAATAGTGACTCGGCCGCAGCAGATCGTTCATCCCCGCGTCCGTGATGACGAACGTCTTCCCGCCCATGTGCTTCATGAACAGCACACGGGTCAGCAGGATGCCCGCGGGCCCGACAATGTAGCGGCCTGGCTCGAAGATGGTGCGCATTCCCGTATGCTCGAGCAGCGGCACGATGGCCGCGGCGAAGTCGGATGGAGCAGGACCACTCTCGCCGTCATAGCTGATGCCGAAGCCACCGCCCACGTCGATGAACTCGAGGTCGATTCCGCTCTTACGTAGGCGCTCGACCAGCTCGAGGATGCGCGTGACTGACAGACGGTACGGCTCGACATCCAGGATCTGGCTGCCGATGTGAACGTCCACGCCGCGCACGATGATGCCCGGAAGCTGCGCCGCTTCGTGATAGAGCCGCTCCGCGTCCTCATAGGGTATCCCGAACTTCGTCTGCTTGTGGCCCGTAGCGGTGTAATGGTGCGGCGTGAGGGTTTCGACATCCGGATTCACCCGAAGTGCGATCGGTGCGCGCGTCTTCATGGTGACGGCGAGTTCCGAGAGCATGCGCAGCTCGCCCGCGCTCTCGACATTGAACGCGTAGATGTTCGCGGCGAGTGCAGCCGCGAGTTCCGTGATGGTCTTGCCTACACCACTGAACACCGTACGCTCGCTCGGGATCCCCGCGAGGCGGGTACGGTGGAGCTCACCACCGCTGACGATGTCCGCCCCCGCGCCAGCCTGCGCGAGCAGCCGCAGCACTGCGAGGTTTCCGTTTGCCTTCACCGAGTAGGCGATGAGCGGATCGAGCGCGGCGAATGCGCCCGCGAATGCGCGATAGCGTTCCAGTATGGCGTTCTCGCTGTACACATACAGCGGCGTGCCATACTCCGCGACCAGACGTTCTGCGGACACGCCTTCACAGTGTAGTATGCCGTCGTGGTACTGGAACAGATCCGTCACGTGGCCGTCACTCAATACGCTCGTGCCCACACGGCCTCCGCCTGTGACGCGCCGCCGCACACGACGCACTGTTGCGGTTGATCGGGCGATCGGAACTCCTCCGAGGGCAGAACCCGGATCGTCGCCTTCAACTCGTCCTTCACCTTCCGCTCACAATCCTCGGAGCCGCACCATCCGGAGTAAACGAATCCGCCATCACCTTCGATAATCGTCCGCATGGCATCGTAGTCATCGATTCCGCGATGGGACGCCGCTTCGCGGCGTTCGATCGAACGCTTCAGCAGGAAGCGCTGATAGTCCTCGAGCCGCTTCGGTATCACGGTAATGGCGGCGGTCTCGTCCATCGCTTCCTTGCGGTCGCCGCCGGTCCATTCGGTCCGCATCACGGTCATCACCTTCTGAGCGGCGACATCGCGCGGTCCGATCTCGATGCGCATCGGCACGCCCTTGCGCTCCCACTCGTAATACTTGGGCCCGGGCTTCATGGAGTCGCGGGCATCGATGTGTACGCGGACCCTCTCCGCACGCAGCGCATTCGCGACGAACTCCGCCTTCTCGAGCACGAGCGTACGCTCTTCATCCTTGCGGTAGATCGGCACGATGACCACCTGGATGGGAGCAACGCGCGGAGGCAGGACGAGACCGCTGTCGTCGCCGTGCGTCATCACGACACCGCCAACCATCCGCGTGGACACACCCCATGAGGTATTCCACGCATATTCCTCCTGCCCGCTCTCCGCCTGGAACTTCAGATCGAACTGCCGTGCGAAGTTCTGCCCGAGCATGTGCGAGGTGCCGCATTGCAGAGCCTTGTTGTCCTGCATCAGTGCCTCGAGCGAGTACGTGCGGTCGGCGCCCGGAAACTTCTCCGCGGGTGACTTCACGCCGGTTATTACCCCGAGCGCCAGCCAGTCGTCCTGGAACTCGCGGTAGACGCCGAGCATGCGCGTCGCCTCCTCCTCCGCCTCGGCCTCGGTGGCGTGCGCAGTGTGCCCTTCCTGCCAGAGAAACTCGGACGTGCGCAGGAACATGCGCGTACGCATCTCCCACCGCACGACGTTCGCCCACTGGTTGATCAGCAGCGGCAGGTCGCGGTAGCTCTGGACCCACCTGGAGAACGCATCGTAGATGATCGTCTCGGACGTCGGTCGGACGACGAGCGGCTCATCCAGCTTCGAGGCCGGATCCGGGACCAGGGTGCCGTCCGCATCCTTGATGAGGCGCGTGTGCGTGACCAGCGCCATCTCCTTGGCAAACCCCTCGACGTGCTCGGCTTCACGCGTAATGAAGCTGAGCGGGATGAACAGGGGGAAGTAGGCGTTCTGGTGCCCAGTCGCTTTGAACATGTCATCGAGCGCGCGCTGCATGTTCTCCCAGATGCCATAGCCGTACGGCCGGATGATCATGCTGCCGCGAACGGGAGAGTAGTCCGCGAGCTCCGCACGCTGCACGATCTCGTTGTACCACGCCGAGAAGTCAGCCTCCCGGGTTGTCAGAGCCTTGTCGTCCGCCATGTGCCTCTTCTTCCATCCGTTACGGGTGCTATCGGCCCCTGACCAGCTTCCAGATCGTCGCCAGCAGCCCGGGTAGTACGATGATCCCGGAGAGGATGAGCCACGTCCTCATGAACGGCATGCCTGCGCGGCCGAGCATCCATGCGACGAACGCAGCGCCCGCCACGGCGATCGTCAGCCCGGCGGCCAGGAACGCGATAGAGTACAGCGTCGCGCGCCGCACGATCTGCCGGCGCGCGTGGTCATGCTCATCGCGACGCGTCGTCACGATGTCGCCTCGCGACGCGTCGTCACGATGTCGCCTCACGATGCGTCACGATGTTGCCGCTTGACGCGTCACGATGTTGCCGCTTGACGCGTCACGATGTTGCCGCTATCCGGTCGCTCGTCAACGAATCGAGCGACACATCGTGCTGCTCGCCGGTCGCCATCAGGCGGACCGTGGCCATGCCGCGTTCGACCTCCTCGGGTCCGAGGAGAATGACACGAGCCGCACCGCGTGCGTCAGCGTCCTTGATCTGCTTCCCCACGGCTGCGGACCGGAGCGCATACATGACCGACTCGCCGCGCGCGCGCAGCGACTGCGCAACCTGCAGCATCAGCGGCTGTTCGGTTTCGGACAGCGCGATGATGTAGGTGTCCACGAACTGGCGACCGTCGGGCAGGAGGTTGCGGTCGCGCAGCAGCTCCGTCAGCACGACATCGCCCATGCCGAAGCCTGCAGCGGGCAGATCGGCGCTGCTCACTGACGCCAGCAACCGGTCGTAACGGCCACCGCCGCAGATCGCGCGCAACTCGCCCCTGCGATCGAAAATCTCGAATACCGTCCCCGTGTAATATGCCAGACCGCGTACGATGGACGGATCGAAGCGGATGAAGTCACTCAGGCCGAGCGCGTGAAGCCGCTGCTCGTAACGTTCCAGCCGTTCGATTCCGAGCATGACATCCTCGTTCGACGCATGCGAAACGCGCAGGTCCGCCAGCGCAGCATCGGCCCCGAACAACGCGAGCACTGCGTCGATCGCTGTGTCCACCAGTCCCGCCTCCTCGGCGAAGCGGGCGCGGCTGCGATCCATGCTGTCACGGCCGATCTTGTCGATCACGGCGTACGTCGCGAGCAGTCGGTCAGGTGCGACACCCGCATGCAGCAGCAGCGCTTCCAGCAGGCGCCGATCGTTGTAGCGAGCGACGATATCGCCGGCACCGAGGCCCAGCGTGCGCAGCGCATCGAGCGCGACGGCGAGTACCTCCGCATCCGCAGCAATGTCATCCTCGCCGATAATGTCGACGTTCCACTGGTAGTGCTCGCGAAGGCGGCCGCGCTGGGTGCGCTCGTAACGAAAGAGCTGGGGCACCGAGAACCAGCGGATCGGCTTGCGAAGTGAACCCGCCCTCGCGCCGACCATGCGCGCAAGCGTCGGCGTCATCTCGGGACGAAGCGCAACCGCGCGACCGCCCTTGTCCTCGAAGTTGTAGAGCTGGCGGACGATCTCTTCCCCGCTCTTCTCGATGTACAGTTCCAGCTGCTCGAGTGGCGGGCCATCGTACTCCTCGAAGCCGTAGCGCCGCGCGACATCGCGCCATGCAGTCATAATGTGCGAGCGAACGGCCAGGTCGTGCGGGTAGAAATCGCGGAATCCCGGTAGTGATACGTGGTTCGTCATCGCGCGAAACTAGGCGGTCTGCGCGTGGCCGGGCAAGTACAGCGGACGCGGAACCCACTTTGCAAAATGTCCCATCGGAGCGAACAGGCGCCCACCGCCATGCGCCTGTCAACCGCTGCCGCGGCCGGCGAGCGCATGCTGCACCTGGCCGTGCAGCCGCCAGGCACCACCGCTCGTGGGGCGGAATACTGCGCCCATGGGTCGTTTTGCAAAGTGGGTTCCGCGTCCGCTGTCGGTCACCACGTTGGCCGTTCAACAACCGTGTCGCTGCCATCTGCGCACAGCCCCAGGGCCGCCAGCGCATCTCCCACGGTATGGAACGAGCCAGTGACCACCACCGAGCCGCCGCCGCGTATGCCGCCAGGACTGCCGGCGATGTCTCCACTACCGCCTCCCTCACCACTCGCTCCTCCACTGCCGACCCCTCCACCGCCGACGTCTCCACTACCTCCTCCACTCCCCACTGCTCCGCTGCCACCGTTACCGCTGCGAAGCGCAAGCGAGCGGGCCCGCTCCAGGGCACGGGTGAATGAAGGGACGATCTCGGCCCGCTCGGACGGGGCTGCGGCCAGCGCCTCCGCGGGGTCCCACCGCCGGTCGGCTGGCGCGGTCGGCGGTTCCGTCAACACGACGCGCTCGACAGCGGCGTGCAGGGGCGCGAGCATGTGAGTCCAGTCCTTGTCGCCCAGAACACCGACCAGCGCAACCAGCGGACGCGGCAGCGGCAGATCGTGGAGCGCTTCGACCAGCGCCTCGACACCGGCCACGTTGTGCGCGACATCGAAGATCCATGTCACTCCGGCCACGCTCTCCACCTGCAGGCGGCCCGGCCAGCGGACCCGGCCGATCCCGGCGACAACGACATCCGGATCCACGGGCCGGAGCGATGGGACGGCATCGAGTGCATGTACCGCCAACGCCGCGTTGATGGCCTGATGCCGCCCCGGCAGCGGCGTGTGCAGCCGCAGATCACCCCAGCCTGTGCCGGCGAGCGTAAACCCGGTCCCATCGATCGCCACCGACACGTCCCGCAGGTCGGAGAAAGCTATCCTGCGCAGCGGCGCATCCACCGCGTGCGCTGCCGCGGCAAAAATATCGGCAGCGATGCCGTCCACCTCGCCGGTCACAACCGGCGCCCCGCTCTTGATGATACCGGCTTTCTCCAGGGCGACCCTTTCGATGGTGGGGCCGAGCAGCTGCACATGATCGAGCGATACATTTGTCAGCACCACTGCGTCCGCGTCCACCACGTTGGTGGAATCCAGCCGCCCTCCCAGTCCGACTTCGACGACAGCGACCTCGACACCGGCCTCGGCGAGGGCCAGGAACGACAGTGCGGTCGTAGCCTCGAAGAATGACGGTGCTTCCTTCCGGATTGCCGGCCACAGCCGCTCCGCAGAAGCGAGCAGCGCGGCCTCGCTGATTGCGGCACCGTCGATGCGCACGCGCTCGCGGAACGTGCACAGGTGCGGCGAGGAGTAGAGCCCGACGCGTCGGCCGTTCGACCGGAGAATGGCGTCGGCGTGCGCCGCGACCGATCCCTTGCCGTTCGTTCCTCCGACATGCACGACCTTGAAGGCACGATGCGGATCACCTACGGACGCAAGCAGTCGCTGCGTCCGCTCGAGGCCCCAGCGGATGCCACCCGTGAGACGGGGGAAGAGCTCGGCGACGAGCGCGTCGTATGTGAGGGGCGACAACGTTGGCGGGCGGCTACGCCGCCCCGTTGCCGTTCGCCTGCTCCACAGGCGCGGGCAGACCCAGCATGTGGCGCAGAACCCGTGCGACCTCGAACTTGAGCTCGCGACGATCCACGATGAAGTCGATCATGCCGTGCTCCAGCAGGAATTCCGAGCGCTGAAATCCCTCCGGCAGCTCCTGCTTGATCGTCTGCTCGATGACGCGCGGACCGGCGAAGCCGATGAGGGCTTCCGGCTCCGCAATGTTCACGTCGCCCAGCATCGCGTACGACGCGGTCACGCCCCCCGTCGTCGGGTCCGTGAGCACGGAGATGTAGGGGATCCCGGCCTCATGCAGCTGCGCGAGCGCAACGGACGTCTTCGCCATCTGCATTAGCGACAGGATCCCTTCCATCATGCGCGCGCCGCCGGACGCGCTCACGATGATGAGAGGTCTGCGCTCCGCCAGTGAGTGGCGCGCGAGACGCGCAATCTTCTCGCCCACCACGGAGCCCATGCTGCCGCCGATAAATTCGAAATCCATCACAGCAAGGCAGACGGGAATGCCGTCCAGGTCGCCCGACACGGCCCGTACGGCATCGCCGCCTCCAGCTTTCCGCTCCGCCGCCTCCAGCCGCTGCGGGTACGGCTTGAGATCGACGAAATCCAGTGGATCCCCACTGCGGAGATCGCCGGAGTGCTCGTCGTACTCATCATCGATGAACAGGCGGATGTATTCTTCCGCCGAGATCCGGTTGTGGAACGCGCATGCCGGGCACACAAACATGTTCTGCTCGAGGCGCGCCCGATACAGGATTTCGCCGCAGCGGGGGCACTTGTCGAACACGTCCGACGGCAGATCCCTGCGCTCTCCGCCGCTCAGCTTCTGCTTCGGCTTCCGGAACCAGCTCATCGTCAGATCCTTCCCTGCTCGAGCGCCACCCGTTGCGCCACGCCGAGTGCGATGTACGTAGCCAGCAGGAACGACCCGCCGTAACTGATGAACGGCAGCGGAATGCCTGTGACCGGCATCACCCCGAGGGTCATGCCGATATTCACCAGCACGTGAGTCATCCAGGCCCCCACCACGCCGAAGACCACTATGCCGCTGAATGGATCCGGTAATCGCTCCGCAAGTTTGACCAGCCGCCAGAGTATAATGAGATAGGCCAGCAGCACCAGACCCCCGCCGATCAGTCCTGTCTCTTCACCGATCACGGCGTAGATGAAGTCCGTGTGCTGCTCGGGCAGGAATCGCAGTCTCTTCTGCGGCCCCTCCAGGAATCCCTGACCGAAGATGCCGCCGCTGCCGATGGCAATCGTCGACATTCGTACCTGGTAGCCGCTGCCCTGCGGATCGAGGGTCGGATCCACGAACGAAATGATTCGCAGTTGCTGGTAATCCTCGAGACTGTTCCACAGCGGCCACGCGAGCGTGCCGGTCATCAGGTTGAGGCCCAGGATCAGCGCCCACTCGGAGCCGCGTGCGCGGTACAGGTAGAGGAACGCGATCAGCAGCAGCATGTAGACGCTGTAGACCCACGTCCCCAGATAGGCGAACGTGAGGCCGAGCAGCGGGCTCGCAAGCATGAACAGCACGCCGAGCGGCGTCGATGCCCAGAATATGGCAGCTACCAGAACACCGCCGAACACCATGGCAGTGCCCAGGTCGGGCTGCGCCAGCACCATCATCATGGGCACGACGACGATGACGATCGGTTTCCAGAGCGTCCACACCGTCTGCGGCGCCTCCCGCCACGCACCCATGACACGCCCGAGCATCAGGATGGTCGCGACATTCGCGAACTGCGACGGCTGTATGGCGAAGCCGCCGATGCGGATCCAGCCTTTCATGCTGGCGGCGGTGCCGCCGCCCGTGCCGACGACGAGCGTGACGGCGAGCGCGACGAGACCGAGGATGTAGGCGGGGAGCGCGAACCACTCGATCCAGCGGATCGGTATGCGCATCACGACGAACAGCACCACCAGCGAGATGCCGAGCCAGATGGCCTGCATGCGCCACGCACGGGCGGTGACCGGGTTGGGCACCTCGAGCTGACCCGCAGAGTATACCACGGCGACGCCGAACAGCGAGAGGCCGAACACTGCAAAGAACAGGACCGGATCCCCGAACAACGAACGGAACCTGTCGCCGAAGCTCATGGCACGACCTCAGCGATGGCCCGTGATCGCGCGGTATGCGATCAGCGAGACGACGGCAGCCGCCGCCACATAGAGTGCGTTCAGCAGTCCTGCACCGATCAGGTAACCGAGATCGACACCGCGTGCCGACGCGCCACCGGCGAAGTAGCGGATCACCTCTACCAGCCATGCGCCCAGGATCGCGTAAATCGAGATGAACAGGTAGCTATCACCCTCGAAGAAATTGCGTGAGCGGGAGCCGATGTAGCAGACGACGACGAACGCGACGGATGTGGCACCGAATCCCACGAGCGCCAGGGAATCGGCCAGGATTCCGAGCACCAGGCCGTACAGCGCAGACTGCCAGCCGTCGAGTCGGCGGCCGCCGAGCAGCGCCGCGACCACGATCAGGTCCGGGACGACCATGAGACCGAGTGCAAGCCGCAGAGCGAGGTGCAGCACGATCAGGATGAGTATGAACGTCCAGAACGACGTTGAACGGGACGCCATCAGTCGCCACCCGCGGCTGCAGTGTCAGCGGCCATCGTGTCCGGCGGAGCCGTCACGTTGAACACATCGCCCAGATCCGCACGGCCCTCACGCACCGCCACCATCACATGCGATACGGCTTCCGGCCGAACACCTGGCCGGATCAGATAGCTCTTGCGCCAGCCGGTGTCCGCTTCCTCAATGCCGATCACCGTCCCCAGGAACACACCGCGCGGAAAAAGGTTGCCGCGACCCGAACTGACCACACGGGTACCGGGCCGGACGTCCACCTGAAAGGCGGTACTGGTGAGAGCGAGCAGGTCCTCCTCCCGGAATGCGCCGCGGCGCGGCTCCACGATGCCGCCAGCGGCGCCGTCCGAGGTCATCGCGCTCACGCGAAACTCCGGGTGCGTCCAGTCAATGGCCTGCGCCGTCGTCTCGTCCACCTCCCGCACCATGCCCAGCATGCCCTCGGCGGTCAGCACAGGGCTGCCGACAAACACGCCATCAGCGCTGCCCGCATCGATCATGAACGTGCTCTCCGCGCTGGTCAGTCCGACGCGCAACACGTTCACAGGCTTGTATGTCGGGGCGATGCGGTCGCTCAGCCCGAGTGCCGACCGGAGCTGGCGATTCTCCTCGGAAAGACTGGCCTGGGCGGCGACAATGGCCAGAAGGGAGTCGCGCTGGGCACGCACGACTGTCACGTCCTCGGTCTGGCCGCGCCGCTGCGCAATCTGCGCCTGGGCGGCCAGGAACGGACGCAGTACAGTGGTCCGGAGGCTGCTGCGGATGGGACTCTGATACTCATCGGGCAGGCCGAGAAGTATCAGTGCTAGTACCAGTATTGCGCCTGCGAGGGCAGCGTCGCGCCGGCGCGTTCTGCGGGTGCCGTCGAAGTCTAGCACCTAACTCTGGAGTACGTTACGGAATCGCTCGAAGTCATCGAGGATCATCCCCGCGCCCCGCACCACACACGTCAACGGCTCTTCGTCCACATGAATCGGCAGATCCGTCTCGTGCGCCAGCAGCAGGTCCAGTCCGCGGATGAGCGCGCCGCCGCCCGTCATCACGATTCCTCGGTCCACGATATCGGAGGCCAGCTCGGGCGGAGTGATCTCCAGCGCCCTCCGAACGGCGTCGACAATCTGCTGGATCGGCTCCTGAATGCACTCGCGGATCTCCTGCGAGTGCACCCGGACCGTCTTCGGGATACCGCTGACGAGATCCCTTCCCTTCACTTCCATTTCCCGCTCGTCACCGCTATTGAACGCCGATCCGATTTGAATCTTGATCGCCTCTGCGGTCGGCTCACCGATCAGGAGATTGTAGTTCTTCCTGAGGAAGCTCACGATCGCAGCGTCGATCTCGTCGCCGCCTACGCGGATCGATGTATCAGAAACAATGCCATTCAGTGCGATGACCGCAATTTCAGTGGTCCCGCCGCCGATATCGATGACCATATTGCCCGTCGGCGTATCCACCGGCAGGCCGACGCCGATCGCCGCCGCCATCGGCTCGGCGACCATGTAGACCTCCTTGGCACCGGCCGTCTGCGAGCTCGAACGCACCGCACGACGCTCCAGCTCGGTGATGCCGCTCGGTACACCGACGATGACCCGCGGCTTCATCCGGAAGATCCGCTTGTTCGTGACCGTCTTCAGGAAGTGGCGGAGCATGATTTCGGTGATATCGACATCGGCGATCACGCCATCCTTCAGCGGTCGCACGGCCACGATACCTTCGGGCGTGCGCCCGAGCATCCGCTTGGCCTCCAGCCCGATGCCCTTGATCCGGTGGGTACCCCGTTCGATCGCCACTACCGACGGTTCGTTCAGGACTATCCCCTCGCCTTTGACGTACACCAGCGTGTTCGCCGTGCCGAGGTCGACCGCGATATCGTTGACAGGCAGAAGTCTGCCCGAACTGAGCATTGTGCGCAGGCTCATCAGGATTTCCATCGGCGGGGTCGAGCTGCCGCCGCACGTAATCGCCACCACCGGGAAAACCGGTCGACGGACTCGGCTTTCGTGAAGGGGCGCAAGTTAACTGACGCTATTTCAACCGGCAAGCACGTTCATGCCGCCGGGGAAGGCCGGTCCTCCCCATTTCCAAACCCACCTCCGGTTCGCTTTCAAACTCATCGCCGGTCCGCTTCCAACTC
This sequence comes from Gemmatimonadota bacterium, assembly GCA_018224305.1. Lineage (GTDB taxonomy): Bacteria > Gemmatimonadota > Gemmatimonadetes > Longimicrobiales > RSA9 > SH-MAG3. Next base: position 154 of record JAGTUV010000114.1, on the reverse strand, counting down.
ACCGCCGGCCAGTGCTCCCGAACCCGCCGCCACCGCGTCCGGACTCCGGCAACTCCTCCGCCGTGACCCAGGCTATCCTCAACACAGCGGCTGCGAGCAATTGTGCCACCCGCTCACCGTGCTCCAGTGTCTGCGGCTCCCGGTCGAAGTTGAT
>JAGTUV010000113.1 GCA_018224305.1 Gemmatimonadota bacterium | reverse complement strand
GCCGCCGGCGCCGGTAGATGTTCTCGAGCACGACTATGGCGTTGTCCACCACCAGACCAAAGCCCATGGCCAGGCCCATCAGCGTCAGCAGATTCAGCGTGAGGCCGCTGAAGTAGATGATATTGATGGTAATGAGTATCGAGAATGCGACCGTGGCGAAAACGATGATGGCCGCACGCCACGACCGGAGGAACACGAGCAGCACGAGCAGCACGATGACGGCTGCGACGCCTGCGCGGTTGCGCAGGTCGGACAGCTGGCGGCGTATGTCTACGCTCTGATCGTTGTCCAGGATGACGCGCATGCCCGGCGGTAGTGCAGCGCCCAGGTACTCCATCCGCTCCCGCACCGCTTCGGCCATGGCCACGGTATTCGTTCGCGGCTGCTTGTAGATCTCCATGCCCACGGCCGGGTATCCGTCAATGCGGTAATGCTGGCGCATCTCCTCGAACGTATCGTACACACGCGCAACGTCGGCCACCCGCACGACACGGCCGCTGTTCGTCAGCAGCGGCAGCGCCGCGATCTCGTCTGCTGACTGCGTACGCTGCCTTACGGCCAGCGTGTAGTGCAGACCGTCCGGTGCGGCCACGGCGCCGGTCTCGCGGATCAGTTCCATCTGTGATACGCGTGCACTCACCTGCTGCAGAGTGAGGCCGAGGGCCTGGATCTTACGCTCGTCCAGTTCGATCTCCAGCACGCGAGCGCGCCCGCCACTGACGTTGATGGCGCCCACGCCCCCCACCTGGTACAGGTCCGGTACCACGTGGTCATCGATATGCTCGCGCAGGTACTCCAGGATGTATGGACCGGTTACGGTGTAGCGCAGAACGGACTGTTGCTGATCGCGGAACTCGTCGGGTACGTACATCGTCACGCGGGGCGGGGAAGCGCCGACGGGCAGATCGGGCTCGAGCGAAGCGATGCGCTCCGATAGTTCCAGTCGCGCGAAGTCCATGTCGGTCTCGCGCGCGAACGCGACATTGATCATCGCGCCGCTCTCACTCGATGTCGACGTGATGTTCTCCACGCCGCGCACCTGCTGGATCGCGCCCTCGAGCGGCGCCGTCAGGAAGGCCTCGATGACCTCCGCCGAGGTCCCGGGCCACTGCGCGCGCACCTGCAGTCTGGGCAGGTCGGTGTCGGGCAGCAGTTCGATGGGCACGTTGCGGAACGCCGCGAACCCGAGTGCCGCGATGACCAGGTAAATCATCGATACGGCAATCGGCCGGCGAATGAACCCGGCGATCATCAGTCGCCCCCGACGCGCCCGGTGCCGGCGAGGTTGTGGTCGAGCAGGGATTGCGCGGGAGCGGGTCGAACAGCGACACGGGGAGTATCAGCGCGCCCGCGCACCCGTGCCTGCGTGTCCTCGATCAGTTCGTATACGACGGGTATGACGAGCAGGGTGAGGGCGGTCGCCGTGAACAGCCCTCCGAACACCGCGATGGCGAGCGGTGCCTGGAGTCCTGCACCCGCGCCGATGCCGAACATCATCGGCAGGATCGCGAGCATGGTGGTGATCGTCGTCATTACGATCGGCCTCAGGCGGGCACGTCCCGCGTCCAGGATGGCGTCGCGCAGTGCGGCGCCCTCGGCTTTGCGCTGGTTGATGAAGTCGATCATCACCACGGCGTTGTTGTCGACGATGCCGACGAGGATGACAATGCCGATGAGCGATACCGTGTTCAGGCCCCCGCCGAACAGCCATAGGGCAATGAAGGCGCCGATCAGGCCGAGCGGCACGCTCAGCAGGATTGTGAATGGTTGCACCAGGGACTCGAACTCCGCTGCCAGGATCATGTAGACCAGCAGCACGGCGAGCAGGAACGCGAACAGCAGTTCACGAAAGCTGCGCCGCATCTCCTCGTTCTCACCGCCGATGTCGAAACGCATCGGCGGCGGGGGCGGCGTGCCGGCGAGCGCGGCCTCGACGGCCCGCACCGCACCGTCTACATCGCGGCCCGTGGCATCCGCGTAGACAGGGACGACACGTGTCTGGTCCAGGCGCTGCACTTCCACGGGGCCGACGGCCTCGCGCACGTGGATGAGCTCGCGCACGGGCACGTTCTGCACGCTCAGCCTGTCGAGCGTAGCCAGGGAGCGGCGGTCCTCTTCCGGCAGTCGTACGAGGATCGGCACCTTGCGGTCGAATGCAACGAATGGATTGGCGGCCGCCCTTCCACGCATCGCGTTCTCGATCACGGTCACGACGGCCGACGGGTCGATGCCGAAAGCGGCTGCCCGCTCGCGGTCGATCTCCACTACGTACTCGGGCTGCCCGAGCTCCACACCCACGCGCACGTTCGTGACCTCTGGCACGGCCTGCAGCTGCCGTGCAACGAGTGCCGCGTACGCCATGGCCGAGTCCATATCCTGGCCGCGTACACGGACCGCCAGGTCGGCCTCACCGGCGCCGAGCAGCTTGCCGAGCGCGGTCGCGTGACCCGTCTCCAGCGTGATGCTGCCCGCCGGCAGTGCGGCCAGCTTCGGTCGCAGACGTTCGAGCACATCCCGCGTGCGCTGCCCGCTGTGCAGCCGCACTTCGAGAAGTGCGGTATTCAGCCCGCTGTGCTCTTCGTCCATGCCGACCACGGCGGCCTGCCGGCCGATGCGCGAGAACACCACATCGACGGCTTCGTCCTCCGCGAGGAACTGTTCCAGTTGCGTTACGCGGTCCGCAGTCTGATCGAGCGGCGTGCCACGCGGCAGTTCCATCCGGGCGCGGAACTCCCCCTGGTCCACATCCGGGAGCACACTGCGCGGCAGGCCGAGCGCAATGGGTATGGTGGCCGCGAGCAGGAGCACGCAGCCGACCAATACCCGTCGGCGATGCCGGAGCGCAGAAGCGAGCGTCATCTGGTACCAGTCAGCGAAGCGATCCCACTGCCGGTCGAACGCGTCCATGGGCCTGGCGAACGAGCGGGCGATCGGACCCGGCCGGCGGACCGTACCGGGCTTGTCATCGGCCCAGCGTGCGGCCATGGTCGGCAGCAGCATCACGGCAACGGCGAGGCTCGCGAACAGCGAGAATGCCACTGCGAACGACAGCGAAGCGAACAGCTCGCCCGCCACGCCCTCGACGTAGATGATCGGGCCGAATACGGCGATGGTAGTGAGTGTGGCTGCGGTGATCGCGCGCTGCACCTCCTCCGTGCCGACGGCAGCGGCGACGACAGCGCCCGTGCCTTTCTCGCGGTTGCGGAAGATATTCTCGATGACGACAATGGAGTTGTCGACCAGCATGCCAATGCCGAGCGCGAGTCCGCCCAGGCTCATGATGTTGAGCGACACACCGAAGAGGTGGAACAGACCGAACGTCGCGACGAGCGAGATCGGTATTGCCAGTGATATCGCGAACGGGTAGCGCGGATCGCGCAGGAACAGCATGAGCACGAGGAAGGCCAGGATCGCTCCGAACACCATCTCCTGGATGAGGTTGGAGATCGCGCCGGACACGAAGCCGGCCTGACTCATGGCGACGTCCGCGTTGACCTCCGGATGCTCGCTGCGAAGCTGTGCGAGCACCTCCTCCACAGTCTCCGCCACGCGCACTGTATTGGCGCCCGACTCCTTGAAGATGAGGAGACCGACGGCCTCGCGGCCGTTGTAGCGGGCGATCGACTCACGTTCGCGGAAGCCGTCCTCGATGGTCGCAACGTCACGCAGCAGTACCCGACCGCGCGGCGCGCCCGAGCCACTGCCCGTCTGCGTGATGACGATGCCGCCGATCTGATCGACCGACTGGAGTTCGCCCAGCGTCCGCAGTGCGTAGCGGAAGCGACCCTGTCGTATCGTGCCGCTCTGCGCGCTCGTGTTCGCCGCCGCGAGCGCCGTCGCGATCTGGTCAATCGTGATGCCGTAGCTCTCCAGCAACTGGCCATCGACATCGACGTGGATCTCGCGCTCGAGCCCGCCCGTGAGGGCGGCCTGCGCCACGCCGTCGATCTGCTCGAGGCGACGGCGGAATACCGATTCCGTGAGGTCCTTCAGGCTCCACAGATCGGCGTCGGCGGCGACGCTGATCGCCATGATCGGCTCGCTGCGGGGATCAGTGCGCAGCACGACCGGTCGCTGTGCACGTTCGGGCAGCGATCCGCGCAGGCCGTCCAGGCTCTCGCGCACGTTCAGCGCGGCGAAGTCCATGTCCGTACCCCACGCAAAGCGCAGCACGATCATCGACACGCCCTCGCGACTCACACTCTCGACGGTCTCGATCCCCGGCACCCTGCCGACCGCCGCTTCGATCGGTTCCGTGATGAAGCGTTCGATCTCGGCAGGTCCCGTTTCAGGGTTGCCCGTGTAGATCACGAGCTTCGGATAGGCGATGTCGGGCAGCAGGTCGACAGGCAGACGCGTGAAGGATATGACGCCGAGGAACGCGACCGCCACGAACAGCATCGCCACGGCAATCGGCCGGCGAATCGAGAGACCCGGCAGCGACATCGCTAGCCCTCCAGACGGTGCCCGAGCTTTTCCTCGAGGCTGATCCGGGCGTTGATGAATCCGAACAGCGCTTCGAGCGCCTGCCGCTCCGCCTGCGCCGTCCGGTCGATCACGTTCTGCAGTGTCGTGAAGTCGGATCCGCCCTGACGGTAGCGCTCCTGTGTCAGTTCCTGCCGCTCCCGGTTCAGTTCGACCTGCTCCTCTGCGAGCTGCAGCGAGCGGTAGGCGTTGTCCAGATCGATGATCGCGGCGCGTACATCCCGCTCGACCGTCAGTTGCGCGGACCGCAGGTCATGCTCGGCATCGACGGCGTTCGCGCTCGCCTGTGCGATCACCTCCGATGTCTGGAACCGGCTGAACAGTGGGAGTGACACGCCAAGCCCGAAACTGAATCCGTAGTTCTGGCCGGGGTTGAACTCGCGGAACGCGCCATAGCCGGCAGCGGACATGCCCCGGCTGTAACCGGCGCTGGCACTGACACTCGGCAGCCTCCGCCCGCGCGCGGCGGACGCGGTGTGCTTCGCAGCGCGCAGCGCGGATTCGCGCTGCCGTACGAAGGGACTGTTGGCCAGCGCACCGGTCACCAGGCTCTCCACGTCGAGGTCGGCCGGATCGAAAACGGGAGGCAGCAGGCTATCGACGCTGATGCTGGTCGTTGGATTCATGCCGAGTGTCGCGGCCAGAGTGAGCCGCGTCTTGTCTGCATCGCCGCGCGCACGCTCCACGTTCTGCTCCGCCTGCGCCACGTCGGAGCGGGCGCCGAGAACGTCTTCGCGATTGCGCGCTGCCAGCCGCAGCAGCTGCTCCGTTCGCTCGAGCCGGTCGCGGGCGGAGGCCAGCAGGTACTCCTCGAGCGTGATGTTGCGTACCGCTCGCACCACCTGGAAGTATTCGCGCGACACGCGCGCCTCCAGTGCGACCCCCTGTGCCTCGATCTGCGCGTCCACTCCGGCGAACGCAGCCCGGCGCGCCTGCAGGTTGCGCAGGCTCGAGCCGCCGTCGAACAACGTCATCTGCGTGCTCACGCCCTGGCTGGCCGAACTGCGGCTCGACGTGATCGGCTCCGGCGACTCGATCGGGTCACCGAAGAAGTCCTCGCTCGTCAGCGTCGTGGAACGCGATCCGTTGAAATTGAGGCTGGTGTTCAGGCTTGGCAGGAAGGCACCCCAGGCGGAGCGAATGGCGTTGTCCGCAACCTCGAGGTCGTTTGCGGTCCGGAGGAAGTCGGGATTGCCGCTGCGTGCGATCCGCAGCGCCTGCTCCAGTGTGAGCTGCGTCGGCTGCTGCGCCGGAAGTGGTGCCGCTGCGCACAGAGTCAACAGCGCCGCACCCGCGTACATGCGTCTCATCGCGGACGCGCTCCTTCCGCCCGTGCGACGTTGTCGACGAGGCGAACGGGAATGTCGTGCGACAGCGTGTAGTGGCCCGACACGAGAACGATATCGCCCGCCTTCAGCATCTCGTTCTCGCCGTCCTCCACGAGCTCGACATGCGTGTCGTTGCTCCGTCCCGGCGTCACGTACCGCCACTCCGCCCGGCCGCGGTCCCCCTCGCCCTTGAACAGGAACACCAGCGTCCTGCGGTTGTCACGCTCGAGGACCGCTTCCTTCGGCACCAGGATGCGGTCCGGGAATCGCTCCGCCGACAGCGACGCCCGTGCGAACATGCCCGGCAGGATACGCCCGTTCGGATTCCGCACCGAGATGCTCACGCGCGCGTTCCGGAACTCCGGGTCGACTACCGGATTGATCGTCTGGATCCGTCCCTCGAAGACCTCGCCTGGAAACGCCGCGAATGTCACCGTCGCCGTGCGGCCCACGGACAGGTAGCCGATGTTGCCCTCCAGCACTTTTGCGTCGACCCGGATCGGATCCATTGCCTGCACCGTCAGCAACTCGTCGCCCACATTCACGTACTGGCCTGGAACTACCTTCAAATTCGCCACACGTCCGGGGAATGGAGCAACGATCCGCGTGCG
>JAGTUV010000112.1 GCA_018224305.1 Gemmatimonadota bacterium | reverse complement strand
GGCTGGCGGGACTGCGGGGTTGAATGCGGGACTGGGGCGAGCCGGGTGGCTGGCGGGACTGCGGGATAGGGCTGCGGGTTGTTCCCGGGCGACAGGCGGTCCTGGCGGCCCCGCTCAGTCCACGACTTCAAGTGGAACGGGTGGGGCCAGGATAAACTCTTCCTTCTGGCGTACGCGATGGATCAGCCGCTGGACCAGACCCGGCTCGACGGGTGTTCCGCTGCGATCGATCAGGAGTTGTGCGAGTTCAATGACCTCGCTGTTCAGCATGCGCACGCAACCGTGTGATGCGGCGGTACCGATGCTCGCTTCTGAGTTGGTGCCATGGATGTAGTACGAGGGATACCTGAAGAAGATCTTGACCCGACCCATCGGGTTCTTCGGGTCGCCGGGCTCACGGGCCTGCTCATTCTTCGCCCACTCGGAGGCGGGCGGGACCCAGCGCGGATTCCAGATGATGCGTTCGACGGAAAAGGATCCCGTCGGCGTGGGGTGTGTCTCTGAACCGACGGCTATGTTGTACGTCCGGATCAGTTCGCCGCTCTGTTCGACAACGAGCGTGCGTTCACTGATGTCGATGCGAATGCGGAGAGTTGCATCCTCGAACGACACCGCGGGCGGTGAACTCTGCTGCGGCCCGACCGTGAACGCCAGTCCGCCCGCAAGAATGATCGAGGCGGGCAACGCTCCCAGGATCCACTTCGTCATTCAGCTGCTCCTGCTTTCGCGGCACACCGTCGAAAATGGCACCCTGATGGTACTTAATGCAGGTTCGGGACCAGTACCAGCCGCAGCTCAGTCCACACCGAGCCAGACCGCGACGGCGAGCGCGAGCGCGCTGACTGCCCAGACCTTCAGCATGAACGGCATCACGAAGCGCAGCCAGCGGTCGTACGGCACACCGGCGATCGCAAGCATGCCGATGATCACGGGGTTCGTGGGCACGAGGATGTTCGTGAAGCCGTCACCGAACTGGAAGGCGAGGACGGCGACCTGGCGGGAGACCCCCACGACATCGGCCAGCGGCGCCATGATCGGCATCGTCACGTACGCCTGCCCGCTGCCGGATGGGATGAAGAAGTTGGTGAGCGACTGCACCACCAGCATGCCGATGGCCGCGAGCTCCGGCCCCATGTGTTGCAGCGGCATGGACAGTCCGTGGACGATTGTGTCAATGACGCCGCCGTCGTCCAGGACCACCTGAATGGCACGGGCAAAGCCGATCAGCAGTGCGGTCACCGTCAACTCTGCGGCACCGGCACCGAAGGATGTTGCGGCGCGGTTGGCGTCGAGTCGCCCGACGATCGCGAGGACGAGTGCGAGTGCCAGGAACAGCGCGCTCATCTCGACGAGATACCAGCCGCGCTGAGTCAGTCCATAGATGAGCACTGCGAGCGTGACGACTACCGTGAAGAGGGCCAGTCGATGCGTGCCGGTCAGCATGGTGACTTCATGTGATGACGACACGGCCGGCGGAGCGATATCCGCGACGAGACTGCGCGACGGGTCGGCCTTTACACGCGTCGCATATCGCCAGACATGATGCACGCCGAGCGGTACGAACACCGCGGTCAGCACCACGCGATACCACATGCCGGATCCCGGCTGCAGCCCTGCGACGTCCTGAGCGATGAGAACGGTGAACGGATTGATGGTGGCGACGCCGTAGCCGACTGCCATGCCGATCGCCACGATGGCGACACCCGTCAGTGCGTCGAAACCCAGCGCCAGCGCCAGCGCGACGAGTACGGGGATGAACGGCAGGTATTCCTCCGCCATGCCGATCGTGCTGGAGCCAGCCACGAACACGAGCACGCCGCCGAGCAGCAGCCACATCGGACGATGACCCAGGCGCCGCAGTGCAGCACCCAGCAGCGCGTCGATCGCGCCCGTCTCCCGCAGCACCGCGAATGCGCCGCCAATAATGAACACGAAGAAGATGATCTCCCCGGCCGCTTCGAGTCCGCGCGGCACCGCAGTGAACACCGCGATCGGAGAGAGGGGCGTGTGATCCGGTAGCCGCTCGTAGCTGCCCGGCACCACCTGCATCCGGCCGTCCTCGTTCTCCACACGCTCGAACTGCCCGGCGGGCAGGACATACGTGAGCACGAGTGCGACCACGATCATGCCGAACAGCAGCACGAGCGTATGCGGGACGCGGGAGCGGCGCTGCGGTGACGTCATCGTTCGGCCTCGAGTGGCGGGGTGAATGCGGTAGCATGGGCCTCACGCGGCGCCGAATCAAGGGACACGCGACATTGCCGGCCCCGGCGGATCAGTGGGCCGGGACCATCATTCTGATGGCCCGATCCCTGCTCTGCACATCAGCATGACTTCCGTACTTGCCCACCGGCTCCGAGCGCTTCTCGCTCACGACGTCCTCCGCTTTGCCGTGCTCGTGGCGGCGGCGGCGTTCCTGCTCGACTGGGCGACGAAGTCGTGGGCGCTGGACACGCTCGAGCACGCGGCCGTGCCGCTGGGCGCGCTCGTGCTCGGCGTGGAACGGAACGAGGCGCTCGCCTTCTCTGCGGGCGCGGGAACTCTGCCGCCCTGGCTCGTGATCGGGATACGCCTTCTG
>JAGTUV010000111.1 GCA_018224305.1 Gemmatimonadota bacterium | reverse complement strand
GTGGGAGTGTTATGGGGAGCGGGAGTGGTGGCGGGATTGGTCATGCCGCCGTGCTCCCTCTCCCTCTCCCTTCCCTCTCCCTCTCCCACCCCCTGTAACACTCCCACTCCCCCTCCCACTACCTGATGAACAGCATCTCGCGGTAGCGCGGGAGTGACCACAGATCATCGGGCACCATGCGCTCCAGCCGGTCGCATGCGCCGCGCACCTCGAGCATTGCGGGGATGACGTTGTCACGCATGTGCAGGGACTTCGAGTGCACATCGTCGCCACCGAGTTCCGCATTCTCCGCATCCAGACGGTCGAGTGCCTCGACCAGATCATTGAGAGTCTGGTTGAGATCGTCGATGAGCTTGCGCAGTCCCTTGGAGCTGTGACTCTCGGATGTCATCTCGCGGAAGTTGTGAAATGCATCCAGCAGATCATCGAGGTAGCGCACTGCAGCCGGCAGCACGATGGTGCGTGCCATCTCCGCGGTCATCTCACCCTCGATGTTGACCGTCTTGAAGTACTGGTCGAAGAAGATCTCAGCGCGCGACTCGACCTCGCGCGGGCTCATGATCTCGTACTTCTCGAACAGCTTCAGGTTCTTCTCATCCGTGAGGGTCTCCAGCGCATCGACCGACGTCGCCAGATTCAACAGGCCGCGCTCCTTCGCCTCGGCATGCCATTCCTCACTGTAGCCATCGCCGTTGAAGATGATGTGGCGCACCTTGCCGAGCTCGCGTGCGAGCACGCGGTGCAGCACCTCGTTCAAGTCACCCTTCTTCGCCAGCTCCTTCTCGAGCAGGGAGCACAACTCGTCGATCGACTCGGCAACGATCACGTTCAGGACGGTCGCGGGGAACGATATGGACTGCGATGCGCCCAGGGCACGGAACTCGAACTTGTTGCCCGTGAAGGCGAACGGCGATGTACGGTTACGGTCGCCCGCGTGCTTCGGCAGCTTCGGAAGAACACGACTGCCCAGACCAAGCAGGCCGCCCTGCTTGCTGCTCTTCGCGCGGCCCGTCTTCTCGACCTGGTCGAACACGTCGGTGAGCTGATCACCCAGGAACACCGAGATGATCGCCGGCGGTGCTTCGTTCGCGCCCAGTCGATGGTCGTTGCCCGCGTAGGCTACCGCTGCACGCACCAGATCCTGGTGCCGCTCCACCGCACGCAGCACGGCCGTGCAGAAGAACAGGAACTGCCGGTTCTCGTGCGGGTTGTCGCCCGGCTCCAGCAGATTGTGCGACTCAGTGCCGAACGCCCAGTTCAGATGCTTGCCGCTGCCGTTCACGCCCGCAAACGGCTTCTCGTGCAGCAGCGCGACCAGTCCGTAGTTGCGCGCAGTCTTCCGCAGCACCGACATAGTCAGCTGTTGATGATCCGCCGCGATATTCGCGTTCTCGTAGATCGGCGCAAACTCGAACTGGCCGGGCGCAACCTCGTTGTGCCGCGTCTTTACCGGTACACCGAGACGGTACAGCTCCCGCTCCACCTCCATCATGAATGACAGGATCCGCTCCGGTATCGCGCCGAAGTAATGGTCTTCGAGTTCCTGCCCGCGCGGCGGCTTCGTTCCCACCAGCGTCCGTCCGGTGGCCACCAGATCGGGCCGGCGGTAGAAGAACTCCTGGTCGATGAGGAAGTACTCCTGCTCCGGTCCGAGCGTCGTGTTCACGTGCTCCGGCTCCACACCGAACAGCTTGAGCGCGCGGCGCACCTGCACCTCGAGCGCCTGACTGGAGCGCAGCAGCGGAATTTTCGTGTCGAGAGCATCGCCGGCCCACGACGTGAACGCCGTCGGGATGGCGAGGTAGCAGCCGCTCGGTCCATCCACGAGGAACGCCGGCGACGTCGGATCCCATGCCGTGTAGCCGCGCGCTTCGAACGTCGCGCGCAGGCCGCCCGACGGAAACGATGACGCGTCCGGCTCGCCCTGGATCAGGTCCTTGCCGCTGAACTCCGCCACCGCGCCGCCACCGACGTTCGGCGTGATGAACGAGTCGTGCTTCTCCGCCGTCTGACCCGTCAGTGGATGGAACCAGTGCGTGTAATGGGTGGCGCCCCGCTCGATCGCCCACTCCTTCATCGCCAGCGCTACCGCATCGGCCACGGCGCCGTCCAGCTCGTCGCCCTGCTCGAGGGTCTTCATCAGCGCCTTGTACGTCACCTTCGGCAGTCGCGACTTCATCTCCTGCAGGCCAAACGTGCTCTCGCCGAAGATCGTCTCGATGTCCATACCGCGCACCGATCCGGCCGGCGGCGGAGTCCAGCCCGTTACCGCGTTCAGCGGATCGTAGCGCGCACCCGTACTGGTCATTCCCATCCTCTTTCGTTCGGGGACGCTGCAGCGCCCCGCGTGGCGGATCCGCCGCACCGCGGGCGCGGTGCGGAACGGGGTGGAAGATAGTGGAGCCCGCCGCCGGCCGGCAAGCCCACTGTCAGTCTCAATACGGACACGTGCCGCCTTCTGTATCTACACTGTGGCGTCATATGGCGCATCTGTGATAATTCGTACATGCTTTTATGGTCAAATGTGCACTTTGCCTTGACACTGGTCCCGCGCCGGCGGTACCATGCCCTGCCCGCGACCGGCGGTGGCCGGCGCGGATTCGTATAACCCCGAGGGGTGAAAGAACATGAGCACCACGCACGGGAAGAGGACCGGACCGG
>JAGTUV010000110.1 GCA_018224305.1 Gemmatimonadota bacterium | reverse complement strand
ATTGCGGCGGAGGTATGGGCGCGGATCCAGGCGTCGAACTTCCCCGCCCGCGCGGGCGCACTGGCCGATGAGATTACCCGCAGCGCCCCGCACCTGGTCGGCCTTCAGGAGGCCGTGCTGTATCACATTCAGTCGCCCGGTGATGCGGCGGCCGGCGGTCAGACGCCGGCGACGACCGTGGCGTACGACTTCGTGCAGCTTCTCCTCGATTCGCTCCAGGCGCGCGGCATGGCATACGATATCGTTTCCGAGGTAACGGGCACGGTAGTCGAGCTGCCCGTGTTCACGGGCGCAGCTCCGTTCCCGTTCGACGACGTGCGCTTCACGGACCGGGAAGTGATTCTCGCCCGCAGCGACGTACCGGTGTCGAATCCACAGGGTGCGGTATTCGCCGCGCGTATCGATCTGCCCATCGGCGGAGCCGGCGGCCCGCTGCTCAGTCAGCGGCGGGGCTGGGCATCGATCGATGCCGAGGTGAACGGCCACGCGTTCCGTTTCGTATCCACTCATCTCGAGGTTCAGAGCGTCGCGCCGATCCAGATGATGCAGGGGGCGGAGCTGATCGCGGTTGCGACGGCATCACCGCTGCCGGTCATCATGGTGGGTGACTTCAACTCGGCAGCCGACGGCACACAGACGCTCACGTACGCGAACATCGTGGGTGCGGGGTTCCAGGACGTCTGGCACCGCGGTGGTGACCCGGGCTACACGTGCTGTCATGCTGAGGACCTGCTGAACGTCGCGCCGGAGCTCGATCAGCGCATCGACGTGATCTTCCTGCGCGGATTTCGCGCATCGGAGGCAGGGTCGATCGGTGCGCGCGTGCAACTCGTCGGCGACCAGCGCAATGACCGTCTGTCATCAGGGCTGTGGCCGGCCGATCATGCGGGCGTAATCGCATGGCTGCGACTGCCGCCGCCCGCCGTGGCGGCCCAGTGACCGCCGGGCGTCTCCGCAGGCTGGACGTTTGTTCGTCGTCCGTCCAGCCCTGCGGAGGCGCCGCCGTCATGCCCGCGGGCAGAAACACGCGCACTACGTCATCCAGCATCGAAGCGCTTCAGTTTCCGGTGCGGAGGCCGCAATGGCAGCGCTTTCGGAATGCTGCTAAGCTACCGCATGGATTCCTATCGTCCGCATCTGCGCTCCTGGCTGATCGTAGCGGCCGTCGTCGTGGTGGTCGTGCTCGCATTCCGTGGTGTGCGGGCGCTGCTCTTCACAGACCCCCATGGTCCGCTGCGCGGCACGATCACCGCGCTGCGCATGGAAGCCGATTCCTGCCGGTCGGAAGTCGATGGCTACGCCGCCCGGCTGCGGGCCTACGACGCCCGCCTCGACTCGATGCGCACGCGCGTCCGCGAACTGGAGGCGCTCGATCGTCGCGGCGTGCCGATCGACAGCTTCCGCATCTACATGGAGGCGTTCACGGCGTACAATGATTCCGTCGCTACGTGGCCACCGCGCGAAGACTCCGTGCGCGTTCTCGATGCCCGCTGCCGCGTGATCGCCGAACGGCATAATGTACTCGCGGACTCCCTGCGTAATCTGGTATACCCGATACCGGAGTAGATCGGCCGCAGCGGCCAACGGCGCCTCAGCCGCCGTCTCCGCACCTTCGCACCATCATCCCTGCCGCTCCGGCTTCCGCAGACTCCGGGCGCCAGCCGCTGCCCTGACGCGCATCAGGAATTCCCCGCTTGCGCGCACCTGCCGGGCGTCGGATACTGCGGTCAGTCTTCTCCCCCGGAGGTCATACAATGCGAATCCGTCCGGCTGACAGGTATCTCGCGGCACGCCGTGCTTCCCTGCTGTTACTCCTGCTGACGGCAGGGTCCACATCGCTGCACGCGCAGCTCACACCGGAGCAGGTCACGCGACTTCAGGCGGTGACGTCGGCGGCGCTCAGTCCCGACGCGCGGCACGTGGCTTACACCCTCTCGCAGCCACGCGCGCCCGAGGAAGACACGGTGGCCGGACTGCGCGGGTTCTCCGAGTTATGGGTCACCCCGGCGTCCGGCGGCGAGCCGCGGCCCATCGTGCAACGGCCGGCTTCCGCCAGCTCGCCGATGTGGTCGCCCGACGGCAGCGTCCTGGCGTTCACGTTGCGCGGTCAGGTTCACACCGTGCCCGTGGCGGGCGGCGAGCCGCGCGCCGTCACCGACGTGCCCGGCGGAGTTCTCGCATTCAAGTGGTCGCCGGACGGCCGATCGATCGCGTACACGTCGCGTGTCGCGGAGGATGCAGAGGCCGCGGACCGGCGGCGGCGCGGCGACGATGTGATGGTGTCGTCCGATCCGTACATCCACTGGATCGTCGGTGCTCAGCCACCGAGGCCCGTGCGCGTCTGGGTGCGTCCCGCGGACGGTGGTGATGCCGTTGCGCTCACACCGGAAACGGAATTCGTGCGCGACTTCGTGTGGTCGCCTGATTCACGCACGCTCGCCGTTCAACTCACGGAGACCGGCGATGCGGACGCGGACCAGATGTACCGACGCCTCGTCGTGGTGTCCACGGACGGACGTTCGCCGCTTACGATTCCGACGGAAGGCAAGCTCGGGCCGATGGCGTGGTCGCGGGATGGATCGCGCCTGGCGTTCCTCGGCGCGACCTCGTTCAACGATCCGCTCGCGCAGAGCGTATTTGTCGTCACACCGGGTGGTGCACCGGTCAACCTCATCCCCGGCTTCGAAGGCAGCGCCGTCTGGGTCGACTGGCAGGACGACCGCACGGTTCGCTTCATCGCAGGCGAGAGCACGAAGACGGCGCTGAACACGGTGCCGGCGGCGGGCGGCGCGGTCACGCGTGTGGTCGGGCACGGCCCGGAGATCTTCACGAGCGCGAATTTCGCGCGCGACGGTACGACGTTCGCCGTAGCGGCAAACACGGCGCTGCACCCGAACGAGGTCTACATCGGCTCCACACGCGACCGCCGACTGCGGCGGGTCACGAATCACAATGGCTGGCTCGCCGGCGTCCAACTCGGCCGGCAGGAGACCGTGGACTGGACCGCGCGCGACGGCTGGACGATGCAGGGCGTGCTCATTCATCCAGCGGGTGCACCCGAACAACACGCGCGCGCGCCGCTCGCCGTCCTGCCGCACGGCGGCCCCGAGGGCACGAGCTACGACGGCTGGAGCACGAACGCGCTCTATCCCGCCCAGGTGCTTGCCGGCGCCGGGTACGCCGTGTTCATGCCGAACTATCGCGCCAGCGGTGGTCGCGGCGTTGCGTTCTCGAAGGGCGACCATCGCGATCTGGGCGGCCGCGAGTTCGACGACGTGCTCGACGGCATCTCACACCTGCATGCCATCGCGGCCGTCGACAGTGCCCGCGTGGGCATCAGCGGCACATCGTACGGCGGCTACTTCTCCGCCTGGGCGGGGACGCGTCATTCGGAACGGTTCCGTCTCGCGATGCCATTCGCCGGCATATCCAACTGGATGTCGTTCACGGGCACAACCGACATTCCGGTCGAAATGGCCGTCGTGCACTGGGACCTGTGGCCGTACGAGCATCCGCTGCTCATGTGGGAGCGCTCACCGCTCGCGCACACCGCGCAGGCACGCACACCGATGATCATCGGTCATGGACTCGCTGACGATCGCGTGCACCCGGAGCAGATGATCCAGCTGCACCAGGCGCTGCGCCTCAAGGGCGTGCCGACCGAGCTCATCCTCTACCCGCGCGAGCCGCACGGACTGCTCGAGCGACAGCACCAGCTCGACTACATGCGCCGGATCCTGCGCGCGTTCGACATGTACGTGAAACCCGCTGTGCGGCCGGCGACGTGAAATACGCGCGGTGGGGTGCTGCGACGCGACGCTGACATCGTTCCCGGGGACAGGCCGGCCGTGGTGAGGTGCACGGCCGGCTTGTCCTGCCAGCACGGCGGAAGGGTCGCTGCCCATGGAGCGCAGCCCTGCTATTCCGCCTGGCCGTCGTCCGTCTGGAAATAGATCTGGTCGGCAAGGTACTGCACATCGAACCGTGCGATCCAGACGCGCAGCGGGGAGCGGACGCTTTCGAGCGACACCCTGCCATCGCGGAAGGAGGCCAGTTGATCGAGGTAGCCGGCCCGCTCGGCAGCGGTCAGTTGCGACGACAGGTGACCGAACGCGTGCATCAGCACGTTGGCGTGACCACCGATCGTGGCCGGCTTGTTCAGCGCAGCCGTCAGCCAGCCGCCGTACAGCGCGATGGACTCTTCCCATGGACGCACCGGGAGGGTTGACACGATTCTGCCCATCTCCCGCATGGCGGTCTCGTCATACGCCAGCAGCATGTACTTGCAGCGTGCATGCAGGGCAACGAGATCGGCACGGCGGCCGCTCGAAGCGACCTGCGCGAGTTCCTCGAGGACCCGGGTCAGCATCAGTTCCCGCTCCCGTTCCGCGGCGCCGAACGCATCTCGACTGCCTGCCATGTCATCCACCCCTCCGGAACCAGCGACGCTCGAGCGATTTCAGCACCACGCGCGCAGCGTTACGGCCTGATGCGCCCATGATACCGCCGCCCGGATGCGTGCTGGCACCTGTCAGGAACAGTCCATCGAGGTGAGTACGGTACCCGCTCATTCCTGCGAACGGGCGCAGGGCGAACATCTGCGCAACGTTCATCTCGAGATGCATCACATTGCCATGATGCAGGCCGAGCTCGCGCTCCAGCCACAGGGGATGCTGAAACAGGCGCCCCACGACCTTCGCTCTCGTGCCCGGTGCGTAGTGCTCGAACGTATCGAGTATCCGATCCGCAACGCCCTCGCCTATGTCATCCCAGGTGCCGTGTGCCAGGCGGTACGGGTAGTACTGCGCCCACAGCCAGAGCACTTCACCGCCCGGCGGGGCAAGCGAGTCATCCACCGCGGAGAATGTCATGGCCACAATCGGCGGATCGGAGGCGGGCTCGCCGCGCAGGTAGTCCGCATACGCGGCATCGATCTGCGCACGGCTGCGACAGAGCAGCTGCAGTCCCTGCCGCGCCTCATCGCCGGCGTGCGCTGAATAGCGGACGGGTGAGTCGAGCGCCAGCCGCAGCACGGCTCCGAACCCGTTGCCGATGCGCATCCCCGCCGCAGCCGGAGGCCGGTGCTCCGGAGGCAGCAGCCGGCCGAACGTATCCTGTGCGTGGCACGCGGCGATGACGGCGCGGGCACTGTACGTCCCGCCCATCGCGCGCACGCCGACCGCGCGGCGGCCCCGGACATCGATGCTCTCCACGGGCGTGTCCGTTTCGACGACTCCGCCGTGCGCTTCGATGTGGCGTCGCAGCGCCTGCGTGAGCATGCCGGAACCGCCGCGCGGGCGCGCGATACCGCCCTCGTGATAGAGCGGTTGCCACAGCAGGAACGGTGCGCCCATCGGCTCGAACGGCGGCGGCCCCGACTGCGCGGCCATCCACACGAGCGGCGCCAGCAGTTTCTCCTCGCTGAAATACTGCGCGGCCAGGTCGCCGTACGGCTGCATGATTTCGCCCAGCGCGCGCTGCCAGTCACTGCGCATCGCGCGGTTCAGGCCGAACCTCCGACCCAGCTGCAACGGCCCCGGCGAATCGAGGAACGAATCGCGCACCATCCGTGCGAACGGGGTCCAGCGCTCGCAGAAGCGC
Organism: Gemmatimonadota bacterium; assembly: GCA_018224305.1. Classification (GTDB taxonomy): domain Bacteria; phylum Gemmatimonadota; class Gemmatimonadetes; order Longimicrobiales; family RSA9; genus SH-MAG3. The sequence continues at coordinate 5,640 of JAGTUV010000110.1, read as the reverse complement.
CGGTACGCAACACCCTGAGACGGGAAGCGCGCTTCGATGTCCGCCACGGTACGATCGAGATCACGGTGGATGAACAGCGCATCGCCATCCTCGAACGGCGCGAAGAACAGTGGATCGAGATCGATGTAGTCGAGGCCGTAATCCGCCAACCGGAGTTCTTCGGCGATCGGTGTCAGGCGGATGAGGATGTGTGCGCTGCCGCCCAGATCGAAGCGGTAGCCGGGCACCACCTCCTCCGTCGCCACTGCTCCACCGACACGACTCTGCTTCTCCAGCACGCAGACGCGCTGTCCCGCCTGCGCCAGGTATGCCGCCGCCACCAGTCCGTTGTGCCCCGCACCGATCACGATCGCGTCGAAATCACTCATGTGCGCTGGCGGCCGTTGCGCGATCCGTTGGGCACGCCCGGACGGTCCGGCGTAAACGGCGGACGGTCCGGTGTGAACGGCGGACGTGACGGCCTACACGGTGCGCGCTGCACTGCGATCGACCCTGCGTGCGCGGTGTGCGGCGGATCGGCCGGCGCGGGCGCTTCGCGCTCCAGCGACGGCTGCAGGAACAGCAACACGCCCTGCACCACCAGCAGATTGGTCACGAGGAAGAAGACCGCTTCCTCCATTGGCAGACCGGCGATGTGCACGCCCGTCGTGTAGCGCGGCGAGATGCTCCAGATACCGGCTCCGATCGCTACGCGGTCGGCCACCCACAGGTAGAGCGTCGGCACACCGGCGGCAACGGCGAAACGCCCGGGCGCAGACGCGACGCCGCTGGCGATGAACGGCCACTGCGCAGCCAGCACCGGCGCCGCCCAGACGAGGATGAGCCCGAGGTAGAGGCCGCGCTCGACCGTCAGTGCAAACAGGCCGGCGCCTGTGGCCAGCGCATAGATCGCCGCGCCGACGAGACGCCGGTCACCAAGCTGCTGCAACAGCCCGCCGACCTGACGGACCGGCGAGGGGTCGATGCGGAGTGGACGCCGCATGAGAACGAGGTACGTCCACGCGCCTGTCAGGACGGGCTGGAGGATGAAGAACAGATACTCTTCGACCGGCACCCAGCCGATTGTGCCGATCACCCGGTCCGCGCCGTACCACCAGACGCCGCGATAGACGAGATAGTTGTCCCACGCCGTCGTGTATACCATCGCAATCAGCGCGATCACCGGCAGCACCCAGACGGTGCGCGGGCCGAGCGCCGCACGCGCACCGCGTATGGCGATGAGCAGCACCAGGATCGGCGGCAGGATGAACACGAGATGAAACTGGAGATACGTCATCGCAAGTCGACGCCGCGCCCTGCCGCCCGGGGAATGCGCGGGGCACGCACCGCGCCAGCACCAGACGCACCCACCGCGCGTGCGCCGACCACGGGATCGGGCACCACGCGGTCGAGGACGCGTGCCGACTGCAGCACCCCCGGCACGCCGCCGCCCGGATGGGTGCCGGCACCCACGAAGTACAGCCCCGCCACGTCGTCCGATACATTGTGGTACCTGAAGTAGGCAGACTGTGTGAGGACCGGCTCGGGGCCGAACGCCGATCCGTCGACGGACCGCAGATCGTGCTCGAAATTGTCCGGCGTGAGTACCCGCCGGGTCACGACACTGGAGGTCAGACCTGGCAGGAGACGCTGCTCGAGCGAGCGCATGATGCGCTCCTCATACTCCGCGCTGCGCGCGGACCAGTCGATGCCGCTGCGATTGTTCGGCACGGGCGACAGCACGTAGAACGCCTCGTGACCCGGCGGCGCCAGTGACGCATCGGAGCGCGTCGGCGCGTGCAGGTACAGGGAGAAGTCGTCGGCCAGCACCTTGCGCTGGAAGATGTCGCGCAGCAGTCCGCGGTAGCGCTGTCCGAGGACTATCGTGTGGTGCTTCAGGTCGGGATACGGACGAGACGTCCCGAAGTACGAGACGAACAGGCCCATCGACTGCCGCACCCTGCGCAACCGGCGCTCGCTGTGACGGCGCCGGTCCCGCGCGTCGATCATGTTCGCGTACACGTACGACGGATCGGCGTTGCTGACCACGACATCCGCCGCGATCACCTCCCCCGACTCCAGCTCGACGCCGACCGCCCGGCCGTTGCGCACATCGATGCGCGCGACCGGCGCATTCATGCGCACATCGACTCCGATGTCGCCGAGCAGCCGAAGCAGACCGTGCACGATCGACGTGGTACCGCCACGCGCGAAATGGACGCCCCACTTCCTCTCCAGCCAGTGGATCAGCAGGTAGATGGAGGTGGTGCGGAACGGGTCGCCGCCCACGAGCAGCGGCTCGAAGCTGAACGCCTGTCGCAGCCGGTCGTCGCGGATGTGTGACGACACGACGGCATACACGCTCCTGTGGCTGCCGAGGCGCAGCATCGCCGGCAGCACACGCAGCATGTCCGACGCACGCGTGAACGGCTTGTCCGCCAGCTGGAGGTAACCGACCTCGAAGATCCGGCGCGCGTGCTCCACCAGACGCCGGTAACCGTCCACATCGCGCGCGTCGAATTTCTCGATCTCGGCATACAACCGCTCGTCATCGCCGAAGTAATCGAACGTGCTGCCGTCGTGAAACATGATCCGGTAAAACGGATCCACCGGCATCAGCTCGAAATAGTCGCGCGCGTCACGGCCCGCGCTCTCGAACAGCTCCTCCAGCAGGTAGGGCGCCGTGATGACGGTCGGGCCCGCATCGAACGTGAAGCCATCCTGACGGAACACGCGCGCGCGGCCGCCCGGCTGATCCAGTGCTTCCAGGAGAGTGACCTCGTAGCCGCGCACCCGCAGACGAACCGCCGCAGCCAGACCGCCGAACCCGCTGCCGATCACCACCGCATGCGAGTTCATGCGCCCACCCGCGGCAGGACCCCTACACCCGGCGCTATGCCGTGCAGCACTTCACGCAGCGCCTCCAGATCCGTCACCACCCGCGCGCCCGCCCGCTCCAGGCGCGCGCGATCGGCAGCGGCGGCACGGCCCCCCACCAGTACCACCGCTCCTGCGGGCAGCGCGTCGCACAGGCCGGCCACCTCCACCGCCACTGCGTCCATCAGTTCGTCATTCACCAGACTCAGCGCGATCACCGACGCGTCGACTCGAAGGGCCGTGTGCGCGATCTCGGACGCCGGCAGCGAGGCACCCAGATACATCACGCGCCACCCCTCCTCGAGCGCCACCACACTCGCAGCCATCACCCCCAGTTCGTGCTGCTCTCCTTCCGGCGTCGTCGCCACCAGCACCGGACCTCCGTCCTGGTCCACGTACGCCTCCATCACCCACCACAATGCCCGCCGCACCGCCTCCGACACCACGTGCTCCTGCGCCGCACCCAGACTGCCCGCATGCCAGCGCTCTCCGACTTCATGCAGCAGCGGGATCACGACATCCCCGAGGAACTCACCCGGACGCAGGGACACCGCAGCACGCATCAGCGATCCGTTCAATACTCCGGCATCCATGCGCTCCGCTGCACCCAGGCATGCGTCGAGAATGGCAGCGCTGTGATCGTCCCCCCGCGGCTGCGGGCCAGCCCCGTCCGCATCCGCCGCCGACAGCGCACTCAGCTCATCGACACCGAGCTGCGCCACCTGCGAGATGCTCCGGCCCGCATCCGTCACCTGACGCAGCAGTCGGAGCCGCTGCACATCCAGATCGCTGTACAGCCGCTGCCCGCCCTCCGTTCGCACGGGGACCACGGCGCCGTACCGCCGCTGCCATGCGCGCAGTACATGGAGTGAAAGCCCCGTGCGGCGCGCCACCACACCGATCGGGTGCAGCGCCGCCGTCCGCTCGTCCTGTTCGCGTTCATTCATGGGTGGAAGCTACAGGGTTCGGCATCGCGGTGTCAAGGCTATGTCTATGTTTGATCCTTGACACTGAGTGGACACCGCGCTACCATACCTGGACAACGCTTCGACGGAGGTCGTGTGGACACCAGCCTGTTGGACAGACCCGGCATCGTGAGGGCCGCAGACGGCCACGGGACCGCGGAGGGGAGGGTCAGGCTCGAGCGGGCGGGGCTCGCAGCGCTCTACAGCTTCACGCTGTGTGCGGTTGCGGGCTATGCCGTGTTCGGCGTGAATCCAGCGCGGCTGGCAGGCCTGCCGGAGTGGGCGCTGCGTTTCTACGGCGCGTCGTTCGGTTTCTTTGCGCAGGGTCACGTGTGGCTGGCGACGGCGGTGCTGGCGGCGGTGCTGGTGGCGCGCGCGGGCATGCGGTGGGTGGCACCGTTCGTCGTGGTGTACGCGATCAGTCTTTCGAGCGAACTGGCGGGAACCACGTGGGGCGTGCCGTTCGGCGCGTATGCGTACAGTGAGCTGCTGGGCCCGGCGTGGCTGGGGCGCGTGCCGGTGGTGATCCCGCTGAGCTGGTTCTTCATGGCGCTGCCGTCGTACGCGCTGGCGGCGACGGTGATACGGCATCCGGCGGTGCGGGTGGGCGTTGCGTCACTGCTTCTGCTGGCGTGGGATCTCGCGCTGGATCCGGCGATGAGCTACGCGACGCCGTACTGGCTGTGGGGCGACACGGGTCCGTTCTACGGCATGCCGTGGCTGAACCTGTTCGGCTGGTATGTGACCGGGCTGGTGCTGATGGGCGTGTTCTCGCTGTTCGGAGTGGAGCGCTGGACGGCGCGGATCACGCGCCGGTGGTGGGCAGGGTTCTATGCTGCGAACCTGGTTCTTCCGCTGGGGATGTGTGTGGCGGCCGGGCTGTGGGGTGCGGTACTCGCGTCGCTCGTTGCCCTGGCCGTGCTGGGCGGAGGGCTTCTGCGTGCGGAGCGCGCGCTGCAGGCGAGGCTCACATGAGACGCGAGCTGTCACTCGAGTCCGCGCGCGCGGAGGCGGGCTCTGCGCTGATGGCGCTGTACGATGCGCTGCGTGAACGCAGCTATGGTGCACCATCGGAGGCGGAAGGCCAGTTGATCCGTCCACTGCTCAGCGTGGCCGGGGCGGAGGCTCTGGGAATCGACCGTGACGGTGCGTTCTGGGCGGCTGCGGCGGCAGTGCAGCTCGCACACGAGGCGTCGCTGCTGCACGATGATGTGATCGACGCCGCGGCCGTCCGCAGGGACAGGCCGACGCTCGCGGCGTCGCGCGGCGTGGCGGTGGCCCTCGTGGAAGGCGACCATCTGCTGACGACGTCGTACCGGCTGGCGGCCAGTACGGGTTCCGGACCGTTCTTCGATGCCTTCACGCACGCCGTCGAGCGTACGGTCGCCGGCGAGAAACTGCAGGGCCGTGCACGCGGCATGCAGCTCGATGAGCGATCGTACCGTCGCATCATCGGCGGCAAGTCGGGCGAATTGCTCGGCTGCGCGCTGGCGGCGGCGGCATTCGTGCACAATGCTCCCGCGGCCGCGTCGCTGTACGTGCTCGGACGGCGGACGGGCGAGCTGTACCAGATGCTCGACGACCTGCTGGACTATTGTCCGGATATCGACACGGGCAAACCGCCGCTCGGCGACTACGCGCAGCGCCGGTGGACCTGGCCGCTTCTCGAGTTGAAGACGGATGGGTTCGACGAGGAACCGGCCGCGGTAGCAGAGCGGCTCGCACAGCGGGACGCGAGCGGCAGTTCCGCTCTGCGCCGGTGCCTGCTTCGATTCGAACGCGAAGCGGATGCCGTCCGCGCCGCGATCGCGGTACACAT
>JAGTUV010000109.1 GCA_018224305.1 Gemmatimonadota bacterium | reverse complement strand
CTGCGGCCTGCTGCGGTCCGCCCTCTCCGCCGCTGCGTGAGCGGGGCTGCCTCGCACGACCACCAGCGGACTTCGAGCCTGAGCCCGGTGCGGCCTGCTGAGAGCGCTCGCTCCGCTGGCGCGACTGGCCCGATTCCGGCCTGGTGCGGCCCGATTCCGGCCGACTCCGCGCGGAGCCGTTTGCCTGGCTGCGGGTGCGACCCTGATCGCGCCGGGCAGTCTGCCGCGTACGCGAGCCATTGGTCCTGGAACCCGTGCCGCTCCCGTCCTGCACGCTCTGAGCGGTGATCGCGGCCCGTTCCCGGCTCCGGCTGGCTGTCTGGGCAATGCGGTCGAGTTCATCCACACCGACCAGGCCCGGCGGCTCCGTCCCCGACGCCATCGCGCGGACCTGCATCGCCGATGCGAAGGGTTTCTCACGGCGCGGCCGCTGGAGCCGGTCCGGCCGGTCATCGATGTCCACGACGTCCACGCGCCGGGCGTTCGGCAGCACGGCACGCAACAGATCCGCGTGACACGCCCATCCTTCGTGCCGGAGCAGTCGCGCGTTGCCGCGCGTCTCCATCGCACGCTTGATGGCATACAGCCGGTACGCGCGATAGCCCTCGAACGGCGTCGTCACGCCCTCGGGCCACTTCTGGCGCCGCACGAAGAAACTCGCGAGGGACCGCGCGAAACGCCGGGCCCTCGCTTCCTTCGTCGCACTCACCTTGTTGCCGACGGCAACATCGGCGCCGGCCTCCAGCCGCTTCACGAGCGGAACCAGATCGTCCGGCTCCTCCGAGAAATCCGCCTGGAGCGTGACGATCACATCCCGCTTCGGGTACTCGGAGCGGCGCACCGCTTCGCGCAGGAGCATCTCGAGACTCGCCGCGCTGCCCTGCCGCTGCTCGCTGCGTATCACCGTCAACGGGAGAACGCGCGTGTACGGCTCGAGTACGTCTGCGGTCTTGTCACTGGAAGCGTCGTCGGCGACGAGAAGCTGGTAGTCACGAGGGAAATCCGTGAGTACCTGTCTGAGCTTCCAGAGTACGACGCCGACCGTCTGCTGCTCGTTGTGTGTCGGTATGCAGATGTAAATCAAGCGAAGCCCTTACGTTCGTGTAGCCGGCCCTGACTCCCTCCGGAAGCTAGGTACCCGGCGCCGGGCGGGCAAAGGCCCATACCCCGAAATCATACCTCGGGGGCCGCTTCCTGTTCCTCATTCGCCACCAATGGCGGCTTCCGCCACCGGCGGTGCTGCCAGACGTACTGCTCCGGGTTCGCGCGCACTGCCGCCTCCAGCCGCTGTGTATAGGCTTCCGTCGTCCGGAGCACGTCCGCGTCCATGTCGCCCGTCCGCTTCACCTCGATCGGCTCGAACGTGATCCTGTATGTGCCATCGTCCAGCCGCAGCGGGATGGACAGGAACATTGCAGCGCCTGTGCGGAGCGCCATCAGCGCCGGGCCCCGATACGTAGACGCCGGCCTCCCGAAGAACGGCACCCAGAGACCGGAACGGCCCGCATGCTGATCCGCCGCGAATGCAACGGCGCGACCGGATCGCAGCGCCTGAAGCCCCTGCCGCGTCGCTCTCTGGAAGTCGATGACGCCCACGCCCAGCCGCTCGCGCGCGGACAGAACCGTTTCGTAGAACAGCGGATTGGCCGCGCGCTTGGCGATCACGATCCCCGGATACCCGCGTGCCGTCATCGCTGCGGCTCCGATCTCCCAGTTCCCCAGATGTCCGGCGACCACCACCACACCCCGGCCCCTCGCGACGGCCGCCGCGAACTCGTCCTCGTTGATCGTCCGGGTGCGATCGATGAGCGTAGCGCGCGACATGCTCGCCAGCCGCAGCATCATCATCGTCTCGCGCCCGAGATGCTCGTACGATGCACGTGCGATCCGCTCGCGCGTGCCCGGCGCCGCGTCCGGAAACGCGATGCGCAGGTTCGTCTCCACAACTTCCCTGCTGATGCCCAGCGGATAGCCCAGCCGCCCGAGCGCCGCGCCCGCCGCCGCAGCACGCTCATCGCTCAGCAGCACGCTGCCGGCCAGCACCGAACGAAGCGCTGCATACTCGATGCGATGTCGAAACCGCACGCGGTCGCGCCTCAGCAGGTCGCGTGCGCTCTCGCTCACGATGCCTCCGTCATGATGGCTTCCTGGTCGCGTCGACGCTCAGCGCTCTCTCACGGACCCGGGTTTCACATCCCATCCGATCTCAACCAGCTATGTGAGCGCCCCACATTTGGCGGCATTATGTCAGCGTACTCCCGCCTCTGCGCTTCATTCGAGCCCGCCACCACCGCCACAATGTTGATAGCGGATAGTCAGATGGACTTACCTGGCACGTGGGAACCAGGTCCGGATTGTAAACGGTACAACTTCCTGTACAACCCGCCCTCCGCCACCAGCTCATCATGCGTACCCCTCTGCACGATACGCCCGCCCTCCATGGCCACGATCTGGTCGGCTTTCAGGATCGTTGACAGCCGGTGCGCGATCACAAACACCGTGCGACCTTCGAGCAGATGCTCGATCGCTTCCTGCACGAGACGTTCGGACTCGGAGTCGAGCGCCGAGGTGGCCTCATCGAAGATGAGGATCGGCGGGTCGCGCAGGATGGCGCGAGCGATCGCGATGCGCTGCCGCTGCCCACCGGACAGGCGCGTGCCGCGCTCGCCGAGGACCGTGTCATATCCGTGCGGCATCTGCATGATGAAGTCGTGCGCGTTCGCGGCGCGCGCCGCACGCTCGACCGCCTCCTGCGCGGCATCCGGCAGTGCATACGCTATGTTTGACCGCACGGTGTCGTGGAACAGCACAGTTTCCTGGGTCACCACGCCCATTTTGCTGCGCAGCGATTTCACGCTGAACTCCCGGACGTCGATCCCGTCAACAGTGATGCGTCCCGCGGTCGGGTCGTAGAAGCGGGCGGCCAGGTCGACGAGCGTCGTCTTGCCGGCGCCGCTCGGCCCTACCAGCGCGGTCACGGTGCCGCGGCGCGCGGTGAGTTCGATGTCCCTCAGCACCGGCGCGTCATCGGTGTAGCTGAACGACACGTTCTCGAACCGTATCGCATCGTTGACCGTGTCGAAGACGCGTGCCTCGGGGGAGTCCACCATCTCCGCCGGTGTATCCAGGAACTCGAAAATGCGATCGGCCGCGGACAATCCCGGCTGTATCATGGATGGGAACTTTGTCAGCCACTTCACGGGCTGATAGAGCTTCAGGCTGATGCCGATGAACGTAATGAACGCGCCGGCCGTGAGGGCTCCCTGCACTACCATGCGTCCGCCGAACCAGAGCAGCAGCACCGTACCAATGGCGCCCATCGTCTCGCTCAGCGGACTGGCGAGCGCACGGATACGCTCGGTGCGAACGACGCTCCCGAAGTATGACTCCGTGAGGTTGCGGAAGCGGTTCGACTCGAAGCTCTCCGCGGCCGCCGCCTTCACCTGGCGCACGCCGGACACCGTTTCCTGCAGGTGCGACGTGACCTCGCCGCTCATCTCCAGCACGCGACGGTCGCCTCTGCGCAACGGCGCCAGCAGCCGCCTCCAGATGCCGAACGTGAGCGGCATCACGACGAGCGCCAGCAGCGTGAGCTGCCACGAGATTTCGAGCAGCACCCAGATCGCAATGATCACCTGGAGTACGGACGTAAAGAAGGTCGAGATGTTCTTCGTCACGAGCGTGCGCAGCAGGTCGGTATCGCTCGTCAGGCGATTGATGATCTGGCCGGCACGGGTGCGGTTGTAGAAGCGAAGGTCGAGCTCGAGGAGGTGCGTGTAGACGGTGTTGCGCAGGTCCCGCGTCACCGACTGCTCCAGCCGCACCACGAGGTACTGCCGCAGGTAGTCGAACACATTCTTCAGCAGGAACACCACGGCAATTGCGATGCACAGCGCGGTGATCGCGTCCAGCGGATCGGCGTCCGGCGGAAGCAGCCGCCCGATGGTGCCCTCCAGCAGCTGCCCGATCCGTTCGCCCGCGCCGAACAGATTGATGGAGCTGCCCTCCTTGAACAATGCGTCGAGGAAGGGGAACACCATGACGAAGCTGAACGTGTCGAGGGCCGCGAACATGAACGTCGCAAGCAGGGCGGCCGCGAGCAGCATCCGGTATGGCGCCAGCTGTCTGAGCAGCCTGATGTATTGCTTCATGCGTCAGCGAGGTCCGGAGCGCGGCGTGAGCACCGCGAGCGGCAGGATCATCTCTTCCGGGCTGACACCGCCGTGCAGGAACGAGCCGCGGTAACGGGCCTGGTATTCGCGCAGCTTCGTCGGATACACGAAGAAGTGGTCCTCCAGCGCGAAGATATAGTTCCTGGCAAGACTGCCTGGCGGGAAGCGGAGCAGACTCTCGTCATTGACCGAGAACGCAGCATGGCGATCCTCGGCGCGCAGGTCCTCGCCGAACTTGTAGCGCAGATTCGCGGTCGCGTCGCGTCGAGCAAACACGGTGACAGGCCGCTCGCAGTGGATGGAGCCATGATCCGACGTGATGACGGTCATTGCGCGCGCCGCTGCGGCCTCGCGCAGTACACGCGATGCGGACGACCGCTCGAACCACTGCTTCGTGAGCGTGCGCAGGGCTTCCACGTCCCGTGCCACTTCCATGAGAATCGCCGATTCGCTCCGGCCGTGTGTGAGCAGGTCAACGAAGTTGAACACGACCGCCACCACGCCATCGCCGCGCAGCGCACGGCGCACGCGGGAGACCAGGTCATCGCTGTCGGCGTCCGTGAACACTTTCTCGTAGTGAACCGGCACGTCTCGGCCCGTCAGCCGACGCAGCTGCTCGCGCAGCAGGTCGTCCTCGAACGCGTTCAGGCTGCCTTCCTCGATCTCCCACCACTCCGGGCGGTCCGCCGCGATCTGGTCGGGGAACTGGCCGCTGAATATCGCGTTGCGCGAGTACGGCGTTGCGGTCGGCAGTATGCTCGAGTACAGCGATTCCTCTATGTCAAAATCGCGACCGAGCAGCGGCCGGATCGTGCGCCACTGGTCGAGGCGCATGCAGTCGATCACTACGAACAGCAGCGCCTTGCCCGGTTTGAGGTGCGGCACGACCGCGCGCGACACCACATCCACGGACAGCGGCGGCCGGTTCGCACCGCCACCGAGCCAGGCTCCATATTGCTTTGACACGTGCACGCCGAAATTCCGCCTGAGGTCCGCCAGCAGAGACTCCACGGAGTCGGCCAGACCGCGCTCGCCCGCCTGATGCAGGCGCAGGTCCCAGTCGACGAGTTCGTCGTACGCTGCGAAGAAGTGCTCCCACGAGTCTGCTTCCGCGCGCATCCGTGACAGCTGTGCGAACCGTGACGCGAAGTCCTGGGCGGCACGCTGCTGCCGGAGCTGCTGTCCCTCGAGCAACCGCGTGACCACTGAAAGCACCTGCCGCGGCGATGCCGGCTTCACGAGGTAATCGTCCACGCGCCGGCCGATCGCCTCCACCATGGTGCGGTCCTCCTCGGACTTCGTGACCATCACGACCCGCGCATGCGGCTCCTCGCGGCGCAACTCGCTCAACACATCGAGGCCCCGCCGCCCGGGCATCTGCTCGTCCAGCAGCACCAGATCATACGACTGGGCACGGGCCAGTTCCAACGCGTCATCCCCGTTCGTCGTGGTGTCCACCTCGTAGCCACGCTGCCGCAGGAACAGCAGGTGCGGTTCGAACAGCTCGACCTCGTCGTCGATCCACAGGATCCGTCGCGGTATCGGTGTCATCTGCGCTGCTACCCCGATCACCGGCCGATGAGTCGCAATCTCGTGCGGCGTTCCGACAGACGTTCAGTCAACACGTCCTCCGAGTCCGGCCTCGAACGCCCTGAGTTCATCATCGCTCGACTGCCGTCCCAAGCGCTGCTCGAACTTGATGCGCGAGCGGTGAAGTCGCGCCAGCATGGTCGAGCGCGTCCCTGTCGTCACCGGCCCGTCATGGACGACAGCCTTGTCGAGATCGATCAGCAACGCACGCAGGGCCGGGCCGGCAGCGGCCGCAGCGGTATCGACGGCGGCATCTTCAGCGGCGGCAGCGACGGCAGCATCTTCAGCAGCGGCGGCAGCGGCATCTTCAGCAGCGGCGGCAGCGGCATCTTCAGCAGCGGCGGCAGCGGCATCTTCAGCAGCGGCAGCGGCATCCGAATTGACGGCAGCGCCGGCTATCAGGATGTTGCGCAGGTTGAGGTCGGCGTGCTCTACGCCGGCCGCGAACGTTGTCCGCAGCATGGCTCCTGCCGCACGCCACGCAGCCTCGCGGTGGGCAACGTTCGCAGTGGAGCCGAACAGCACTTCGGCGAGGTCGCGGCTGTCGGGGACGAACTGGGTGGCGAGGTCGGCACGGTACAGCGGTCCGGCCAGGTAGGCGATCGCCGCGACGACCTCCGGCGTGTCAACGCCGCGCGCGCGCGCGGCTATGCTGGCGTGCAGTTCACGCAGAGGGCGCGGCTCACCCGCGCGCAGATACTCGTCGCGGAGCACATGAGCGACGGCGCCGCCACGGCGGTAATGCCGCACGATGCAGTCTGTGCCGGACAGCGTCATGCGGTATGCGGCGCCCCGCCCCGTGAACGTTTCCGCAGCCGGCCGGGCCGCGGCGGCATCGTAGAGTGTGCCGTGATCGCGCAGGAGAGACAGGACTTCCGCCATGACGGACGGGAGCGCGACGACCAGCGCGCCGCACTCCCGTTCAACCTGATAGTCGGCTTGCTCGGCCGGTCCCGCCACGGCGGAACTGATCAACGCTTCCGGTAGACCGCGACGCGCAGCGGCGGCTCGACCGTGAAGCGGAAATAGAACCGGTTCTCGTTGCCGACGACCTTGTTCGTCTGCGTGTGGCGCGTCTTCGGATAGTCTACGCCCTGTTCGCTCTCGACCATCAGCACGCCGTCATCCCCCACGGTCTTCTCGACCGCCAGGAGCTGCTCATGCAGGGACTCGAGCAGTTTCTCCTCGGCTTCGCCCTGGACGTCGCCCTCGGCCGCGGCCGTCAGTTCGTGAGCCTCGGTCTTCTCGTACGTCTCTTCGAACTCGTCGGTCGCCAGCGACCATTCGTTGTCGCGCTGAAAACCCACCTCGTTCATCGCATTTGCATCGAAGTTGACGCGCACGCTCTGGACTTTCGACCCGTACCGCTTCGTGATCACTATGCTTTCCTCTCGATTGGAATCCGCGACGGGAAGATTCGCCGCGGGCGCACACGCGTGCAACCCCCGGCCGCGCACGGCGGTCGGGAACAGGGGAACAGCACCTGCCGGAGCGATGCCGTTCAGAATGTCAGGATGTAGGGAAACCAGGCAGCAATGGGCCGACCATCGCGCATGCCCGGGCGGAATTTCCACTGGGAGGCGTCATCGCGCAGGCGGCGGTCGAAACGCGAGTCACCGGTCGACGGCGCGATCCGCGTCGAGTCGGCCACTACGGCGCCACTCGCCGCCACGAACACATACACCGTCACGGTCTTGCCCCTGACACTGCCCGGCCGGTCGGTCGGCGGGAGGATCATTCCTCGCGGGGACGGACCGGTCACTCGGCTGGTCCCCTCGTCGGAGGTGCCGCCATCGCCGCGACCGGTGCCTGTCTCGGTGCCCGGACCGGTGTCCGTGCCCCGACCCTCGCCTGCTCCCGCCTGCTGACCGAGCGGCCGCGACTCGTCCCGGGCCGGCTCGTCCTGCGGTTCGTCCGGCTCCACCGGCTCCGGCTCCGGCTCCGGGACCGGCACGGGTTCCGCCTCCTGCTCGGGCGTCGGCACCTCCAGCCGGTAGGCGATCACCTGCATGCCGCCGCCCGCCGCCGCCTGCGGGTCACCCGCCTGCTCGCCGGCCGCGGACGTCGGGATGTCAGGCACGAACTGCTCCTGCCGGAACAACAGCACGAGCAGGACGTGAAAGAGCAGCGACGCCAGCAGGGACCAGCGAAAAGCCCGGTCCCACCTGCGCAGCTGAACTTCGGTCCTGCGGCTCGCCTTCACCGGTTCCGTCATGCAACCTTCTGCGGGAGAGTGTCCGCTCTTTAGTACATTCGAATGCAGAGGAGGGTCCGTGATTTCGACTTTTGCGGCATCCCTCCGCGGCGTTACCTTCGCGCCGCACACCGACCCCGACAACCAGGGAGATCTGTGGTCTTCGACCTTGCCATCATTGGCGGCGGCATCAACGGCACCGGCATCGCGCGTGACGCGGCTCTGCGCGGCCTGTCCGTCGCGCTCTTCGAACGCGATGACTGGGGCGCGGGCACGACCGGCTCGTCGACACGCATGATCCACGGCGGCCTGCGTTACCTGCTGTACGACGTACCGACGACGCGGGTGTCATCGGAGGACGCCGGCCGCATCCGCCGCATCGCGCCGCACATCACCTGGCGCATTCCGTTCCTCTGGCCGCTCTATCCCGGCGGCCTGTTCATGCGCGAAGCGACGGAGGCATTCCTCTCCGCTTACGACCCGCACGCCGAACGCAAGGGTGGCCTCCAGCATGCCCGGCTGAGCAGCGCGGAGGCACGCGCGCTCGAGCCCGGTCTCGCGCCGGACGTTCAGGGTGCGCTCACACTCGATGAGTGGGGCTGCGACGTATTCCGGCTAGCCGCGCTGAACGCACTCGACGCGAAGGAACAAGGCGCCGCGGTCCACACGCACACGGAAGTCACGTCCGTGCTGCGCAATGGCCGCGATGTGCGCGGCATACGCGTCCGCGACCGCATCACGGGCCAGCAGCGCGATGTCGATGCTCGCATCGTGATCAACGCCGCGGGGCCGTGGGTACCCGCCATCGCACAGCTCGCGGACACCATCGTCCAGCTGCGCCCCGGCAAGGGAATCCACGTCACGTTCGAACGACGCATCGGCAACTACGGCATGATCATCGAAGGTGTGGATGGTCGCACGATGTTCCTTGTGCCGCATGGCGCAGAGACCATCGTCGGCACCACCGACGACAACTACTACGGCGATCCCACGCTCGTCGACCTCGACATCTCGCGCGACGAGATCGACTACGTCATTGAAGCGGCCGCCCGCGCGCTGCCGCAGGCGAAGCAGTGGCGACCGCTGCGCGCGTGGGCCGGTGTGCGCAACACCGTGTTCGAGTGGGGTGTCGATGCGGACGACCTGTCGCGTCGGCACGAGATCATCGACCACGCCGACCGTGACGGCATCGCAGGCCTGCTCTCGCTCGTCGGCGGCAAGCTCGCGTCCTATCGCATCCAGGCCGAGGAGGCCGTTGACCTCGCGTTGAAGCAGCTCGACCAACCGCACGTCCCCTGCACGACCGGCCAGGCGCCGTTGCCGGGCGCCGAAGAGCCACCCGACTTCATTGCGCTGGCCCGCGAGATACCGCTGCCTGCCGCTGCACTCGAGCGCATCTGGCGGCGCGTCGGCAGCCGTATTCGGCGCGTGTTCGTCGATGCCGGTCCCGACGACCTCGCCCCCGTCTGCCGCTCCGAGGCCGTCACCGCGGCAGAGATCCGCTACGCCGTGGAAGTCGAGGGTTGTCGCACGCTCGACGACCTGTTCCGCCACGTGCACGTCGGCGCCGGTGGCTGCGATGGCGCCGACTGCGCTGCGCCGACCGCGCACATGATGATGGAGCTGCTCGCCTGGACGCCCGCGCGAACGCGCACCGAGATCTCGAACTTCCGGGATCGGCGGTGGACGAACCGCAGACCGGTGCTGCGCGGGACGAACCTGGCGCTGGAGGAGAGGCTGCGTGGCTGACGCACGGCGCGGCATGAGGAAAGCACTCAAGCGACTGACGCTCGGAGCGCACCGTGCGGCGGCTCGCTTGGGCGTTCACATCCTGCCCGTTCACTACTACTCACCGGTCCCCGACATCACGGCGCTCGCGAAGTCGAAGGAGCTATGGGCGCGACGCTCCGAACTGCCGGGGATCGATGTGGATCTGGACCGCCAGATCGAGACGCTCCGGCAGATCTGCCTGCCGGTGCAGGCGGAGTACGCAGGCAACGCCGCGTACCGCCACGGCGTCGCTCACGGCTTCGGCCCCGGCTATGGCTACATCGAGGCGCAGGCGCTCCACGGTGTCGTACGACACTACGAACCGCGGCGGATCGTCGAGGTCGGCAGCGGCGTGTCAACGTGGTGCATGATCGAGGCGTTGAAGAGGACCCGGCACGCCGACGACGCTTCCATCACGTGCATCGAGCCGCATCCGTCCGCCGCACTCGGGAACATGGAGGGGATGCGCCTGATCGAGCAGCCCGTTCAGACGGTGGCGTTCGAGAGTGTATTTCAGGATCTGGGTGCGAACGATCTGCTTTTCATCGACTCGTCGCACGCCGTGAAGCCCGGCAGCGATGTGAACTACCTGGTACTGGAGATTCTGCCGCGTCTCGCAGCGGGTGTCATCGTGCACTTCCACGACATATTCCTGCCGTACGACTACGCGCCCGATGCGCTCGACACGTTCTTCCACTGGAGCGAGACATCGCTCGTGCGGGCGTTCCTGATCCACAATCCGCGCGCACGCATCCTGTTCTGTCAGAGTCATCTGCACCACGAGCGGCCGGACGCCCTGCGCGAAATATTTCCCGAGTATGACCCGGAGCCGCTTTCGCACGGACTGCGCGGGAAGGCGGGACGCTCGGAATCTGGTGATGCCCGGCACTTCCCGGCGTCACTCTACATCCAGATTCAGGACTGAGCGCGTGCGGGATGCAACGCGACTTCGGCCACACAACGCCTAGCGGTTCGGGGCCGGGAATCCGCCCAGCAACGGGACGGGATCTTCG
>JAGTUV010000108.1 GCA_018224305.1 Gemmatimonadota bacterium | reverse complement strand
GCTGCCGGGCCGGGAGGGCGACGCCCTACCACCCTGTGGGGACTTTCCGCATTCCGGTCGCACAACACCTCCGCCACCTGTGCGGCCCGCCGCGTGCGTCGTATTATCAGTCATATGATTGCACGTGATCAGCCGCGGCCAGCCCGGCGCGGAATGTCGGCGAGGAGGGGTGCATGAGCACGATCGAACGGAATGCGGCGCCGGATGTGAAGCCCGGCCCGGTGGATGAGCAGGAGGCGCGGCAGGTGGCGGAGGCCGCGCGCGAAACGGAGTGGGTGATGCCCAGCTTCGTCCGCGAGTTGTTCCTCGGCAAGCTGCGTCTCGACCTGATCCATCCCCCGCCCGTGCAGGATCCCGAGGAGAAGAAGCGCGCGGCCGAGTTTCACCGGAAGCTGTACGAGTTCGCAAAGACGGTCGATGGCGAGGAGATCGAACGCACGGGCAAGGTGCCCGACGAGGTGGTGAACGGACTCCGCAAACTCGGCGCATTCGGCATCAAGATCCCGCAGGAGTACGGCGGCCTGGGCCTCTCCCAGCGTAGCTACAACACCGCCATCGCGACGATCGGCTCCGCGGCGTCTGCGCTCGGCGTGCTGCTCTCCGCTCACCAGTCGATCGGCGTGCCGCAGCCGCTCAAGATGTTCGGGACGCCCGAGCAGAAGAAGAAGTACCTGCCGCGCCTCGCACAGGGCGCAATCTCCGCGTTCGCGCTGACGGAACCGGATGTCGGATCGGACCCCGCCCGCATGCAGGCGACTGCCGAGCCCACCGAGGACGGTACCGCCTACATCCTGAACGGTGAGAAGCTGTGGTGCACGAACGGCCCGATAGCGGATGTCATGGTGGTCATGGCGACTACGCCGCCGCGGCCGGGCGGCAAGCGCCGCGGCATCAGCGCGTTCATTGTCGAATCGACATGGGAGGGCGTCGAGAACACGCACCGCCTCGATTTTATGGGCCTGAAGGGAATCGAGAACGGCGTCGTGCAGTTCACGAACGTGCGCGTGCCGAAGGAGAACCTGATCTGGGGCGAGGGCAAGGGTCTCAAGCTGGCGCTGACGACACTCAACACCGGCCGCCTCACCATCCCCGCTACGACATCGGCGAGCGCGAAATGGTGCGTCAAGGTCGCGCGCGAATGGGCGGCCGAACGCGAACAATGGGGTGCTGCCGTCGGTAAGCACGACGCGGTCGCGCAGATGCTCGGACGCATGGCCGCGCTCTCGTTCGCGATGGAAGCCGTCAATGACATCGCCGCCGGTCTCGCCGATGCCGGCAAGTCCGACATCCGGCTGGAAGCTGCGATCGCGAAGATGTTCAACAGCGAAGGCGGCTGGCGCATTGTCGACGACTGCATGCAGATCCGCGGCGGACGCGGCTACGAGACCGCGTCATCCCTCGAGTCGCGTGGCGAGAAGCCGATTCCGGTAGAGCGCTTGATGCGCGATCTGCGCATCAACCTGATCTTCGAGGGATCGAGCGAGATCATGCGCCTCTTCATCGCACGCGAGGCGGTGGACCCGCACCTTCAGCGCGCCGGCGCCATGATCGATCCGAAGGCCGCCACCAGCGACAAGCTGAAAGGCCTCGCCGGACTCAGCGTTCACATGGCCGGCTGGATGCCCGGTCTGCTCGTCGGCAAGGGCCGTGTGCCCGGTGCATACGGCGAATTCGGACGCCTCGCGCGCCATCTCCGCTTCGTCGAGCGCGCGTCGCGCAAGCTCGGCCGGACCCTGTTCATTGCCATGGCACGCTACGGGCCCAAGCTCGAGAAGAAGCAGTCCGTGCTCTTCCGCCTCGTGGATGTGGGCGCCGAACTGTTCGCGATGTCGTGCGCGTGCGTGTACGCACACAACATGATGAAGAAGGATCCATCGAACCGCGGCCCCGAGCGCATGGCAGATCTGTTCTGCCGTCACTCGGCCGCGCGCGTGAAGCACATCTTCGAGAACGTGTTCGACTCGAACGACGGCCCGACATACCGGGTGGCTCAGGAAGTCCTCCAGGGCAAGCACGCCTGGATGGACCCCGAACTGCTCGTGTAGGGAGTCGGAGCGGGAGTGGGATAGTTCAGGGAGTGCGAGTGGGGTGGGAGCGGGATTGGCGCCTACCCCAGGGTCCTCGCCCATACCCTCTGACTCACCCACTCCGGCTCCCACAACCTGGCTACTACCTCCTGTGCAGCACTTCCCGCTGGCCCGCGGCCACCTCGCGCACCCAGAGCTGATAGTCGAGCGCAGCCGCGAGCGCGGCCTCGATACTGCGGATGACATCGCCTTCCTCGATCTCCGTGCGGGCACGCACCACGAGCGCCGGGTCCAGGTAGAAGGTGTACGCCCGTCGCTCGATGCGCTCGCGACGCTGCCGTGCCGTTTCACTCATGCTTTCCTCCCCGAAGGTGTGCAGCACACTCTAGTCGCGCATACGGGGCGCTTCCATATTGTGATCGGCCGAAACCTGTCGGGGCACGGCGGGTTAGAAGGAGACATGACCAAGGATCGCAGACACCTGATCGTCGTTGGCGACCGCGTCCTCATTGCCCCCGAGGAGGGCGAGGAGCGCAGTCGTGTCGGGTTGTACCTGCCCGCGTCCGCCGTGGACGCCCAGGCGGTCCAGTCGGGCACCGTGGTCGCCACGGGCCCGGGCACACCAATCTCCGCTCCCACCGAACTCGGCGATGAGCCGTGGAAGATCGGCACGGGCGAAGCCCGCTACATGCCCGTGCAGGCGCGTGCCGGCGACTACGCGATCTTCTTCCGACGCGCGGCCGTCGAGATCACGTTCGAAGGCACGAAGTATCTCGTCGTCCCGCAGGCCGCGATCCTCGTGATCGTGCGCGGCCAGTTCAACGAGGATGACGTCTAGCCTTTGCATATGAGCAGTGATTATCTCGTCCGCGCCACCGCCCACGGCGGCCTCGTGCGCGCGTTCGCCATCGATGCCACCCGCGTCGTCGAGGAACTGAAGCGCCGGCATGACACCATTCCCGTCGTCACTGCCGCGATCGGGCGCCTCTCGACCGGTGCTCTCCTCTTCGGAGCGATGCTGAAGGAGTCCGATCACCTGGTGACGCTCCAGATCCAGGGCGACGGCCCCGCCGGCACCCTGCTCGCAACAGCCAACGGCAGCGGCGGCGTGCGCGGCCTCGTCGGCAACCCGCAGCCGGACATCGATCAGGTTCGCAACGGTAAGCTCGACGTCAGCGGCGCCGTCGGCACCAACGGAACCCTGACCGTCACGAAGGACGTCGGCCTCGGCAAGCCATCGACCGGTACCGTCGAGATCGTCTCCGGCGAGGTCGGTGAGGACCTCGCCCACTACCTCCTGCGCAGCGAGCAGATCCCCTCGGCGCTCGGCATCGGCGTCTTCGTCAACGCCGACGGCTCCGTCGAGGCCGCCGGCGGGTACCTGGTCCAGCTCCTGCCCGGTGTCAACGATGCCGACGCGGAACGCATCGAAAACGTCATCCGCGATCTGCCTCACCCAACCGCCATGCTGCGCGCCGGCGAATCGCCCGAACAGATTCTCGACCGCATCTTCGGCACCGACCACCAGGTGCTCGAGCAGCGCGACGTCCGCTTCCACTGCCCCTGTTCCCTCGACCGCGCCGAACGCGCCATCATGATGCTCGGCGCCGACGCCGTGGCCGAGATGATCGAGGAAGGCACCGCGCGCGGCGGCGCCGAGGTCATCTGCGAGTTCTGCACCGAGCGCTATCTCGTGTCCCTCGAGAGCCTGGCCCGCATCCGCGAGTCGTTCGAGTAACGTCACGCGTTCCGCGACAGGCAGCCCGCTCCTGCCATAACGGCACCCTCCAAGTGCTACTCCCCCATGGACTTACGCCAGCCGCCTTGCGGCCGCTACCCCGGTAGCCCGATATTTTGCATGCTCCTCGGTCAGGCCGGCGATCCGTCGGTGATTCGAAGATCACAGGAATGATGTCGAGGCGATGAAGCTTTTCAGAAGGTCATTTGATCCGGACCGTCATCAGGGGTCGGGGATATTCGAAGATCTGGAGCGGCTGCTGCGCAGGCTGCGCGCGGTCGGTCTGGCTGCGCCGTTGCTGCTGGTGGTCGGTTTCGGCGTTGGCAACGTGACCACGAACGGTCTGGAGGCATCCGAGGGCGCAGTGCGGATGGCATCCGTGGATGCTCCGGCGCCGCGTGCTCATCTCGAGGTGCTGAGCCGGCAAATGGAGAGGCTGCAGGACAGGGGCGCGCAGACTGCGGGTTACGTTACTCTGTATCATGATCACGTAGAGCCGGTGGAAGCGGTTCTGCGCCGTCGCGGTGTAAGCGAGATGACGGCCCGTAAGGTGGCGTGGCCATTGGTGCAGCACTCGTACCGGCGCGGGCTGGATCCGGCGTTCGTGCTGTCGGTGGTGTTGATCGAGAGTGGCGGCAAGCCGAAGGCTACGAGCTTTGTGGGTGCGCGGGGCCTGATGCAGGTGATGCCGCTCTGGGAGGGACACTGGCGCAACTGCGGCCGTGATCTCTACGACATTGAGGCGAACCTGTGCAACGGCACGAGCATCCTCGCGTGGTATCTCAGCCGGAATCCGGGTGATGAGAACAAGGCGCTGCTGGGCTACAACGGCTGTGTCCGCGGTACGAACACGCCGAACTGCTTCACCTATCCGCAGAAGGTGGCGCAGTTGAAGCATCAGGTTCAAAGAGAGATGAACCTCGTGCGTGAACAGCGCAGGCCTGGCGGGGCCGCGTCGCGCTGAAGCGCGGTCGTACGGGGATGAGAGAGGGGTGCTCTGAAAAGGGCGCCCCTCTTTTCATCCAGAGCGTTCCCTCTTTTTCTTCCAGGGCGCCCCCTCTTTTCATCCGGTCAGCCACCGATCCTGCCGGGTACCGTGACGCGGTCGCCGATCGTGATGTTGTTGCGGGCGAAGAAGCCGCGGTTGGCCTCCACCGCACCGAAGAACGGCACGCCTGCGGCGTAGCCGGTGCAACGCTGGGGATCGAGGCTCGTGCAGGGCATCATCTGGTGGATGGCGACGACCCTGCCCGCTCCATCGAAGTAGGCAATGTCGAGAGGGATCAGGGTTCGATACATCCAGAAACCCGTGCTGCCGTCCTGGATCTGGTCGTACAGGAAGATCATGCCTGCGCCCGATGCGAGTTCATCGCGATCCATCAGACCGTACGCGCGCTGGTCAGCGCGCTCGGCAACCTCCACTGCCATGCTGACGTTCCCGCCCGACGTCACGAACGTGATCGTTGCGGTATCGAATGACACGGCGGCCACCTCACCGTACTCCGACGTCACCGGCGGAGGCGTGTCAGCCACTTCGCTGTCATTCGCGTCGCCACAGGCAGCGACTGCGGCCGTGAGGACGAAGGCGAAAGAAACGGTCAGCATGAACGAACTGTTGTTTCTCACGATCCCAGCTCCTCGAGCAGCCGCGCGCTTGCGTGCGTGCCCTTTTCGAAGTTCTCGACACTCATCCATTCGTCGGGTGCGTGTGCGTTCTCGCCCGGCAGACCGAACCCCATGAGTAGCGCCGGCGCGCCGAGCACACGTTCGAATTCGGACACGATCGGAATGGACCCGCCCTCACCGGCGTATATGACGTCGCGTCCGAAGGCGTGGCGCAGTGCACGCGCGCCAGCTTCGTAGAGACTGCCCTCCAGGCGCGCACGCCACGGCTTGCCGCCGTGCAGCACCAGCACCTCGACCGTGACGCCGCTCGGTGCGACCTTCTCGACGTGCTTCTGGAACAGCTTCTCGATCTTCTTCGGATCCTGGTCGGGAACGCGACGGCAGCTGACCTTGGCCATGGCGTACGCGGGCAGCACGGTCTTCGCGCCCTCCTCCGTGTAGCCGGAGAGCAGGCCGTTGACTTCGCACGTCGGCCTGATCCACAGTCGCTCGTACGTCGTGTATCCCTTCTCGCCGACGAGTGCAGGCGCACCGACTTCCGCGATGTATTCCTGCTCGTCGAACGGGAGTGTCCTGATCTGTTCGACGAACTCCGGTGCGGCTACCACATCATCGTAGAAACCGTCGATGAGGATGTGACCATCGTCATCATGGAAGCTCGCGATGATCCGCGCGAGTGCGGTTGCCGGGTTGGCGACTGCGCCGCCGTAGCTGCCGGAATGCAGATCACTCTTCGCGCCGCGGACACGGATCTCGAAATATGCGAGACCGCGCAGTGACACGCCTATGCTCGGCATACCGGGCGCGAACATGGTGCTGTCCGAGATCACCACGGCATCGGTCTTCAGCAGATCCACATGCTTTTCGACGAAGGGCATCAGGTTCTCGCTGCCAACTTCCTCCTCGCCTTCCGCCAGCATCACGACATTCACCGGCAGTCGCCCGTTCGCCTTCAGGTGCGCCTCGATTGCCTTCACGTGCAGGTAGAGCTGGCCTTTGTCATCGACCGAGCCGCGCGCGTAGATGCGACCGTCGCGGATCTCCGGCTCGAAAGCCGGACTGGTCCACAGATCGAGCGGTTCCGGCGGCTGCACGTCGTAGTGGCCGTATATGAGGACTGTAGGCGCATCGGACCCGGCGCCACGCCATTCACCGACGAGGATCGGGTGGCCGGCCGTCTCATGGAGCGTGGTCTCGAGACCGGCGTGTTTCATCTTCTGCATCAACCACTCGGCCGCCTCGCGCGTGTCATCGTTGTGCTCGCTGCGGGCGCTCACGCTCGGGATGCGCAGAAACTCGAACAGCTCCTCGCGGAAGCGATCGAGATTGGCGTCGATATAGCCGGATACGGCCCCGTTGTTCGACATGGTTCCTCTCCGTGGGTCAGCTCAATGGCGGTACCGGCCAGATTGCAACATGGGTTCCGCGTCCGACAATGTTGTCGTTTGCGGCGATTCCCACAACTCGCGCTGCACTCGATCACGCAGCGCCGAGATATTTCGCGAACGGGTGGGGTAGATCCGACGGTGATATGCCGCGCAGGAGTCCCAGCGGTGCGCCAGCGCTGAGCGTGTGCCAGAAGAGCGGCATGCCGTCCTTGCCCGCAGCGGCGGCATCCGCGAGCAGACTCGCCGCGGCCTTCGCCGTATACGTCGCATCAAGCCGGAGGCCTGCGGCCGCAAACACCGCGGCGGCATGAGTGCCAACCGCCGTCTCCCTGCCGTAGCCCGTGCCGATCTGGTCGTGGCGCATCGTGATCCCGGACAGCACCGAAGCGGCTGCCGGTACATCGCGCGCGCCCGACGCCGCCAGCCGTTTCAGTGTGGATCGCACCAGCACGGCCAGTGTCTGCTCGTTCGTCAGCATACGCGCCGTGATCCTCGTGGCGATCACGGGAATATCCATGTCGGCCCACGCCAGACCGATTGCGATGCCGGCTGCCGTGCCGAGAGTTCCCGCCGCCACGTGGATGACCGACGGCCGTTCCACCGAACCCGACCGGATCTGTGCCGCAAGCTCCAGTGCGCCATTGATGTAACCGAATGTCCCGGTCTCGCTCGAGCCGCCGGGTGGGACGATGCACGACGCCTCGCGACGGTATGCGAAGCGGGCCCGCCACAGGCCGTACGGCACCGTCTCGAGCCGGCTCGCCCAACGCAGTTCGGCACCTGCAGCCACGTCGAGCAGCAGCATTTCGCGGACGTGGGGCGTGATCGACTGCGGAAACAGCACCAGCGATACATCGAAACCCGCGTTCCGGCCGTGGTATGCGGTGGCAAAGGCGTGATGCGAGCCGGTCGCTCCCGCCGTGACCAGGCGAGTCATTCCACGCGCGCGCGCATCGGCCAGGATGAACTCCAGCTTGCGGACCTTGTTGCCCGCGTAGCCATCTGCCGCCAGGTCATCACGCTTGACGAGTATCGGGATCCGGCGGCCGCCGTCCTCGAGGTCGATGCGTTCGACCGCACTGGGATAGGTCCCGAGTGGAAGATGCGGCACGGACGCCCGGAGTTCGGGCGACTGTGTGAACAGCGGTATTCCAGATGGATTGTCGATCATGATGAAAGCTAGACGGCCGGCTCCGCCGCTCGCAACTCGAGGCTTGCGCGGAATGGCAGGCCACGTCGGAGGCTGTCACCTGCGTGCCGCCGACAACAGCCGGCACCGGCCGGTCACGTCGCGGCACCGGCCGGTCACGTCGCGGCACTGGCCGGTCACGTCGCGGCACCGGCCGGTCACGTCGCGGCACCGGCCGGTCACGTCGCGGCACTGGCCGGTCGCGGCGATCATGCGTTGAGCGTCGCGCCCCGATCCGACCGGGCAGCAATGAGCGACTGCGACGGCTCATCCAGGTGATCCAGCATCTGGTTCTCCTGCGCCTTCATCACGGTCACGCACCATACGCGCGCTGCGCGCCTCACCGCATCCTCGCGCGATTCGCCCTCGAAAGCGAGTCGCACGGGCTGCGGAAATGGTATGACGTTCCGTCCGCCGGTCAGCGCATCCGTCTCGACGACTCGATCCAGCGTCGCATGAAACCTGATCCGCTCCGCTCCGACGGCCTCAGGCTCATGCGTGATGCGCCACGGCCCCTCGACGACGAGGCCGGTCGGCAGCTCGACGATGGTCACGAGATTCAACCCCGTGATATGCGCCCGGCACGTGGGCCCTTCGCTCGTCAGCGCCACGTTGCTCGTCGGGACCAGCAGCGCCAGGATCAGCGCGTTCATGAACAGGAACATGAGGTCCTCCTCCGCATCTATCATTGAAGGGGCGCATGGGGCCGTCCCGGTACGTGAACCAAAGGCAAGATCGGGTCCAAATCCCATGACGACAAACACTTACGCCGCCACCTCCCGGCGCGTCGGACGTGCCTCCCTGTTCTGGCCCGCCCTCCGCCACCACCTCTCCAAGCCCGGCACGATTCCCGCCTATGAATTGTCATCTGTGCCTGCCACGTACGCGTTGACGCACACCCCACCGGTATGCAGCTTGCCCGCATGAATGACTCGACGATACCGACGCACGGTGAACGATTCGTCGTCGTGCTGAACCGGCCGCAGGATGTCGTGAACATCGCGACGTCGCTGCGGGCGATGATGAACATGGGCCTCACACGACTTCGGCTCGTGCGCCCGGACGACTTCAATGCGTATCGGATTGCAGGCATCGCCCACGGATCCGAGCCGCTGATCAAACACATCGAGTTCTTTGACACGCTCGATGACGCGACTGCGGACGCGGCGCTCGTCATCGGGACCACGGCGCGCCGCCGCACGGCGACGTATCTGTGGAGCCACCCACGCGAGGCCGCTCCGGAGCTGCTCGCATGCGACGCGACGCCGCAGCGCCCGGTGGCCATCGTGTTCGGTCGCGAGGACACCGGCCTGCTGAACGCGGAACTGGACCGCTGTGACCGGCTGCTCGTGGTGCCCACCAGCGAGATCAACTCATCGCTCAACCTCTCGCAGGCAGTGCTGCTCATCGGGTACGAGCTGATGCTGGCGGCAGCACCGACGGAACGGCCGCTGC
Source organism: Gemmatimonadota bacterium (assembly GCA_018224305.1). Lineage (GTDB taxonomy): Bacteria > Gemmatimonadota > Gemmatimonadetes > Longimicrobiales > RSA9 > SH-MAG3. The sequence continues at coordinate 15,125 of JAGTUV010000108.1, read as the reverse complement.
CGCTGCCGCGCCGCGATGTAAGTGCCGCCAGCGCCATCCAGGTGCGTGCCGTGTTCGAGCAGAGTGAGGCTGCGCTCGCGACTATCGATTTCTTCAAGGGCAAGAACCCGGAAGCGATCATGCGCACGCTGCGGGCGGTGCTGCGCCGTGCCGAGCTGACGGCGCGCGAAGCTACGCTGCTGCGGGCCATGGGAATCGAGGTCCAGAAGACCTTCGGAAGGGCGCCTTACAGGGATTCCCTGATGCGTGGGGCGACGGATACGGCGGATACGGCGGATACGGCCGGACTGCGGGATGGGGACGGGGCTGACGGCGGGGCGGCGGGACTGCGGGATGTGGGCGGGGACGGGGCTGCAGGCGGGGCTGGGGGGGACGAACCGCAAACGTGAACTATACCCCACCGGTCGGTTCTGCCAGGCCGGGTAGGATTGACGGCTCCGGACGCCGTCAACGTCGCACCAGCCCTATTTTTTGAGGGGCCCGGATGCCGGCTGACGGCGCGGGGCACGGTGAACCTGCTACCAGGTCGGGTTCGGGCTGGCGTGGGTACAGGGTGACGGCGCCGCTCTGACCGAAGCGTCCATTAAGGCACTTGGCGGACGCAGCAGAGGGCGGCGCCATGGCGCCGCCCTCTGCTGTGTAGTGCCTTGCCCGTCTATTCGGGGCGTGAGCCGACGCCGCCGAGGTCGCCGGTGGCGTACCGCTCCTTCTCGATGTCAATCCCCTGCAACTCCAGCTCGGACGCGGGCTGCCACACCTGGAACAGCGGGAAGCGCGTCAGGAACCAGCTGATGGCGGCCAGGAACAGGCCGGCGAACAGCAGGAACACGCCGGGCTCCTGCCAGCCGAACGGGAGTTCCTCCGCGCCGATCCAGAGCGACGGATAGATGAGCAGGTAGCGTTCGAGCCAGAGGCCGAAGAGGCTGATCGACGCGAACGTGACGAAGATCGCGGGCGTCCGTTTGGCCGTCACGCCCATCAGACCGAAGAACGGGATCACGAAGACCAGCAGGCCGACGAGCTGGGCAATGACGCGGAACGGCGGCGTGAATCGGTGGATGACGAATGACTGCTCGTGCGGCAGCAGGCCGTACCAGATGACGATGTACTGCGAGAAGAACAGGTACGCCCAGAACACGGTGAAGCCGAAGCCGAGCTTGCCGAGGTCGTGCAGTGTCGACGGCACGATCCAGTCATGCAGGCCGAGCCGGTCACGCAGAGTGATGGCGATGATCGCTGTCATCATGATGCCGCCGAGGAAGCCGCCCATGAAGACGTACGGTCCGAGCAGCGTGCTGAACCAGTACGGCTCGAGCGACATCACGAAATCCCAGGTCAGCATACCCATCACGAGCGCGAAGAGCAGCGCGGTGATGGGGGCGAGGACGGCCAGCCTCTTGTGCGCGTGGAACTCCTCCGCCTCCTGGCCGCGCCAGCCGCGCGTGAACCAGTCGTACATGCCGCTGAGGCGCGGCGGCACGTGCGCCTTCATCGCTTCCATGTCCGGCCGCAACGCGGTGTAGGCGAAGACGAGGGAGATGCCGAACAGCACGCCCAGGCCGAGCAGCACGCGAACGACCATGAACGGCTGGTTCAGCCAGACATCCTTCCCGGCGACCGGATGATCGATCCACGGGAAGATGTGCTTTGCGCCGATGAACAGGATCGGCAGCACGGCGAGGTACGCGATCGGCAGAAACGCCGAGAATCCGAGCGCGATGCGACGGATCGGGCGGGACCACATGCCCTTCGCGATCGACACCACCACCGCCAGGATAAAGCCGCCCTGCGCAATCGTCGTAAAGTAGAGCCAGTTGTAATGGTACGCACGCCAGGCGCGCGGGGCGTCCACCATCAGCGCTGCGGCGAACGCCACAGCGCCCAGGATGATCAGTGCAGGAATCGCCACGCGCAGGCCGGGAGAGACCGACTCGATCCGCTGCGAGGGTATGTGGTGCGTCCGTGTTGCGTGCGACACTCGATGTTCTCCTGGACTACTGCGGCGTCGGCGGTGTCGCCGTCACTGTGGTATCCGCCGGCGTGGTATCCGCCGCCGCACCGACGGTATCACCCGGCACCGGCGCCGCATCCTGGGGTGCCGTGACGCCGGCGGCGCCCTGCAGGGAGTTGACGTAGTTGACGACGGCCCATCGCTCGATGTGAGTCATACGCGCGCCGTATGCCGGCATGCGGCCGCGACCGGCCCGCACGACCGCGTAGATATATGCGTCGGACCGGCCGATCGCCGTGCCACTCGTGAGAGGCAGCACGAAGCCTGGCGGATATGCCGCCGCGACCGGGCCGTCGCCGGCACCCGTCACGCCGTGACACACCGAACAGTGCCGCTCATACATCACCATGCCCAGCTCGAGCGCGGCGGGATCATCTGCGGCCAGAGGATTCTGTCCCCAGGGCGTTGCCTCGAACGCCGCGAACGCCGCTTCGGACGCCTCCAGCGGCGGCAGCATCTCCCCGTTCGCGGTTTCGTAGGGCACCGATCCGGGCGGCGGCGGCAGCGGGTGCTCGTACGGGCCAAATGATGGCGCGTCGTGCATGAACGAGAAGATGGGGACGGACGCGAGCGCGTTCTCGATGGGCGTGCAGCCGGGGGCCGTCAGCAGGGTCACTGCAACCACGGCCAGCATCGCACGCCGCGCGACCGTACCACGCACGGTGCCCGTCCCACGCACGGTGTCCGTACCACGCACGGTGTCCGTACCACGCACGGTGCCCGTCCCACGCGAAAGTTCAGCGCTGCCGTGCCGGTCGGTTCCGGCAGCACCGCCCATGACCGGCATGCCGTTAAAGGTCGCCAACCTTGACCTCCTGCACCTGCTCGCGGATTTCGGCCGCGCCGTTGTCCCGCATGATATCCCGCACCTCGGCCTCACGACCGGACGGAGGCATGACCAGAATGCCGAACCGGTCCGATGAGAAGCTCGGATCGTAGACCTGCATGACGCGCCGCTGCGGCAGCCGCGCGTTGATGAACAGTCCAGCAACCGTCGACAGTGCGCCGAACAGGATCGTCAGCTCGAACGCGATGATCACCCACGCCGGCCCCGAGATGATCGGCTTGCCGCCCGTGACCAGTGGCCAGTCCATCGACGCCCACGTCGGGAACGCGAAGCCGGTCGCCGCACCGGTCAGAGCGCCGACCAGCGTGAACATGCGAACCGGGCTCTCGCCCGCGTGCAGTGCGTGCTCGAGCTCATGGCTGGGCAGCGGCGAGAACACGGTGATCCGCTTCATGCCTGCCGCCCGCAACCGCTCGATCGTGGCCGTCGTGCTGTCGAGCGCATCATAGACGCCCAGTGTGCCCTGTGAACTCACGGCGCTCATTTGCCCTCCGCCGGTCCGATCCTGCCGTGTGACTCGGCCACGCCGGCGCGGCCGTGTCTGCGCAACGGTGCCGGCAGCACTTCCTTGAGTTCCGCGATCGACACCGCAGGCAGCACCCGCAGGAACAGCAGGAACCACATGGCGAACCACGCGAAGCTGCCCGCGACGATTGCCATCTCGACCCAGCTCGGCTGGTAGTTACGCCACTGCCAGGGCTCGTACTCGTGTGCGAGCGACGTGACAATGATCACGAATCGCTCGAACCACATGCCGATGTTCACGAAGATCGTGATGGTGAACAGGGCAGGAATACTGACGCGCACCTTCCTCGACCACAGCAGCATGGGGATGATGCCGTTGCACGTCAGCATGATCCATGTCGCCCACCAGTAGTCGCCCGTCAGACGCCACACGAAGATCTCGCGCTCCGGTGTCTCGAAGCTGTACCACGCCATGAAGAACTCGGTCAGGTAGGCATAGAACACCACCATGCCCGTCACCAGCACCATCTTCGCCATCGCGTCGAAGTGACGCGGCGTGAAGTACGCTTCCAGCTTGAAAATCTTGCGGATCGGCACGATGATCGTGATCACCATCGCAAGACCGGAGAAGATGGCGCCGGCCACGAAGTACGGTGCGAAGATCGTCGTGTGCCAGCCCGGCACGATGGACATCGCGAAGTCCCAGGACACGACGGAGTGCACGGAGAGCACCAGCGGCGTCGCAAGCGCGGCGAGGTAGAGATACGCCTTGCTGAAATGTCGCCACTCGTTCGCCGTCCCGCGCCAGCCGAACGACATCACGGTGTACAGTTTCTTGCGCCACGGCACCGTAGTTCCGTCACGCGCGGCGGCGATGTCGGGGATCATGCCGAGCAGGAAGAACGTCGCCGACACCGTCAGGTACGTTCCTACGGCGAATACGTCCCACAGCAGCGGCGAGCGGAAATTCGGCCAGATCTGGCGCTGGCTGGGATACGGCAGCAGGTAGTAGAAGACCCACGGCCGCCCGAGATGGATGATCGGGAACAGACCCGCCGTCATGACGGCGAAGACCGTCATCGCTTCCGCGGCGCGATAGATCGATTGCCGCCAGCGCGCGCGGAACAGGAACAGCACGGCGGAGATGAGCGTGCCGGAGTGCGCGATGCCGACCCAGAACACGAAGGTCGTGATATACGCGCCCCAGCTGACCGGTGTGATCAGTCCGGACATACCGATGCCCAGCACGACCTGGGTGAACCAGGCGAACGCGCCGATTGCCAGCACCACGAGGACTATCGCCAGCAGGATGTAGTACGAGCGGCCCGGCTTGCCGAGCAGACTCAGTACGTCCCTGTTGACCTCGCCGTACTCGCTGACGTCCGGGTGCGTCTCCGAGCGGATTACAGTCGCCATATACTCAGTGCGCCTCTGGAGCCGACGCCGTTTCGGCGTGGATCGAGACCTTCTTCAGGTACGTGATCGCCGACTGCGTGTTGATGCCCTCGAACACGCGATAACCGCGTCCGGATGCCGCCACCCGTGCGACGCGCGAGTTGGGATCCTTGATGTTGCCGAACACGAGTGCATCGCCGGGGCACGTCTGCGCGCACGCCGGCGTGACCTCGCCGTCCCGCGCGCCGCGGTCCTCGAGGCGCGCCGTGTTCTCGGCATCACGAATGCGCTGCACGCAGAACGTGCACTTCTCCATGACGCCCTTCTCACGAACCGTCACATCCGGATTGAGCTGCCAGTTGAGCGGCTCCGGCCACTCGTAGCTGTACCAGTTGAATACGCGGACCTTGTACGGGCAGTTGTTCGCGCAGTACCGCGTGCCGACGCACCGGTTGTAAACCTGAGCGTTCAGCCCATCGGGCGTGTGGTACGCCGCGTAGACCGGACACACCGGCTCGCACGGCGCGGTGCCGCAGTGCTGGCACATCATCGGAAGGAACTGCGTCTCCAGATTCTCGCCCTCGCCCTCGAAGTAGCGCTCGATGCGGATCCAGTGGAGGATGCGCCCCTTCGCTACCTGCTCGGGCCCGACGATGCCGATGTTGTTCTCCGCATAGCATGCGGTGGTGCACGCGGAGCAGCCGATGCAGCGCTCCAGGTCGATGGCCATCGCCCAGCGCGGCTGCGCCTCGCTGTACTCGCCGTAATGCGTGCCGGGCGGCGGCCAGCCCATGGGCGAGGCATCGACATCCGTGGGCGACCAGCCGGCACTGCCCTGGAGATTCTTCACGCGCGCGTCGAACGGATGGACATCCGGCTCGACGTGCACGCCGACACCGCGGCCGTAATCACCCGGCGCCCGGACAGGGTGCTCACCACGGGGGGTGACCTGCGGCCCTGCGGTGATCGGCAGCAGCGCGAAGCCGCGCTCCTCGTCGCGGTGCCGCGCGTCCTCGAGCGTGATGTTGCGCGCGATCTGGCGGCCGTCCTGGTCGGAGTGCAGACCGGCCTGGATCGGGCGTTCCCACTTGCGCGTGTTGTGGATCGTCGCGCGCAACTGAGCAGTAACGAGCGCGCCCGAGAGCGGGTCGGCGGCCGGCTCGAGCAGACGCATGACGTTGACGCCGCGATCGTGCGCGTAGCGGCCGAGGCCTTCGTGACCCTGCCCCATCTGGATCGCGATCGTGTCCTCGCGCGTCCCGGGATGGCGCCACGCGGGCAGGCTCATCGTCCCACGCGATGTCGTGACCTCGATGATGTGGCCGTTGTCGATGCGCAGGCGGTCGGCCGTCGCCGGATTGATCTCGACCCACGAGCTCCAGCAGAACTTGCTGATCGGGTCGGGCAGCTCCTGGAGCCAGGCGCGGTTCGCGAGCCGCCCGTCGAAGAAGCGGTAGGACGGATACGCGATCAGATAGTAGGAGTCGTCGCCGGCCTCGCCGGTGAACGCAGCCTCCATGACGTTCATGCTGGCGAGCATGCCGGCCGCGCTGTCGGGCGTCGACGCCGCGGCGGTCGCCGGTGCGGCCGGCGCGGTGCTCTGCACGTAGCCGACCTTCAGCGCCTCGCGCCACGCGTCCTCGAACCCGCCGGCGATGCCGCTGCCGGGCATGATGTCGCGAGCCCAGCGCTCGCGCAGGAAGTCGTAATACGTGTTCGCCTGCGTCGTGATTGGAGCGTTCAGCCTGCGCGCCACCGAGAGCATCACGTCGCCCGTCTGCTTCGACTGGAACACCGGAGTCATGACCGGCTGCACGAGCGCGGTGACGCCCGTGCGCGGCACGAAGTCGCCCCAGCTCTCGAGGAAGTGGTGGTCGGGCAGCAGCAGGTGCGCCTTCGAGCTCGTTTCGTCGAGCATCGGCGAGAACGAAGCGATGAACGGAACGGCAGCGAGTGCGGCCTCCACAACATCGTTCTCCGGCATGTTGTAGAGCGGATTCGGACCGTGCACAAGCAGGGCGCCGATCTCACCCTGCTGCATCCGCTGGAGCAGCCGCTGCATGTCGGCGTAGCTGGCCGTGCCGGCGGCGTGCTCCTCGCGGTTCTCGAGGCGGACCGTGCTGCCGATGTTGCCGGCGACCTGATTCAGGATCGCGACTGCAGCCGCCACCGCGGTCGCCGCTGCGTGTGTCGATGCGACGCCCGGCCCCACGGCGAGGGACCGGCCATTCGCCGCGAAGATGCGAGCGACCTGGCGGAACCGGTCGACCGACACGCCCGTGCGCTGAGCGGCGTTGGCCACGTCGACGTTCGCGATCGTGGCGGCTGCGCTGCCGGCATTGCCGCCGGCATCCGCGATGAGCCGCGCGATCGCGAGTGCAGCGAGGTGTTCAGTGCCCGGCCGCACGGGCAGCCACTCGTCGGCGTTGAGGCCGGTGAGCGACTGATGCGGACCGACCCACACCATGTGGCCCTTGCGCCCCTGCGAGTACGCATGCGACTGCACCCAGGAGTGCGCGTAATCGACGGGCGACAGCCACGTCTCCAGGAAGTCCGCGCCGAACGAGATCACGACATCGGCATTCCTGAAGTCGTTCACCGGAACTGCATCCACGCCGAAGACCATCCGGTTGGCGGCGCGGAGCGGCTCGTAGCCGAACGGCTCCCAGCTCAGCCGCTCAATGCCGAGCGATGCCGCGAACTGATCGGCCAGCACGTCCATCGTGCCCGTGTAGTTGCCGGACAGCAGCACCGTCCGGCCGCGGTTTTGCTGGAGCTGATCGGCCAGCTGGCGCTCCGCGTCATCCCACGACACCGGATTCCAGTCATCCTCGCCTTTGCGGGCGAGCGGACGCGGGACGCGGTCGGGGTCATACAGCCCGTGCAGTGACGCCTGTCCGCGCGCGCACAGGCGGCCATGCGAGATCGGCGAGAGCGGGTTGCCCTCCGCCTTCACCGCCCGGCCTTCGCGCGTACGGATGTTCATGCCGCAGCCTGCGGGGCACTCACGGCACGTGGTGCGATACCATGTCGACGTGCCCGGCACGATCTCTTCCGCCGGCGTCACGTACGGGATCAGCCGCTCGGCGCCGCCCGTGCCGCAGCCGGTGAGGCCGGCGCCGGCGCCGGTCACACCGAGGACCTTCAGGAATTCGCGGCGATTCGGACCGTTGCTCATCGACTCACCAGCTCAATAATGACAGACGAAGCAGTCGACGCGTACCTCGCGTTCGCGATGGCACTCGATGCACCACCCCATGCGCAGGCTGCTGAACTGCTCGACCTCGACCATGGTTTCGACGGGGCCGTGGCATTCCTGGCACTCGACCCCCGCGTTCACGTGACGCATGTGCGGGAATGACGCATGATCCGGCAGGTTGTGAATGCGCACCCACGGGATCGGCTTCTGCTCGCGCCAGTACGCTTCCAGCTGCTTCACACCCGTGCTGTCCGCCGCGATCATCGTCACGCCGCCAGGGATGTGACAGCCGGCGCAGACCTGCATGGATGGAATGCCCGCCGCCGTCGATCGGTCCGCCGACGTATGGCAGTACATGCAGGGGATCTGGTTCGTACCGGCATGGACATCATGCGGGAACGCGATGGGCTGATGGATGCCGCCCCCGCCGAATGGTCCCACGGTGAAGGCGCCGACTGCCAGCACGACGAGCAGGACGAGCGCACCTGCGCCCGCCAGCAGCACCTTGTTCGGGGGTTTCGCCATCTTCTACCTGTGTTGGAGCCAGCCCCCCCCGAGAGGGAGCCGGGTCAAGCGCAATCAACGCGACGATCCTCAATGCCGGCGCGACGATACCCGGTCCGGGCGGGCGGCAGGATACCGCGCGCAACCGCTCGGCGCAAGTGCGATTCGAGTGTACCGGCCGCAGAATGTGGCACGCCTGCGTGGTCCCTGCAACTGCCGCCTGCCTGCCGTTTGCCGCACACTGTCGCACACACCTTCAAAGCCTGCCTTCGCTCCGCTATTCTTGACTGTACGGATTTCATTGTCTCTGCCGGGGTGAATGATCAGGAAGCTGCTCGCGTCGCTGCTGGTTCTGCCGTTCCTCCTCGGAGCGAACGTCGAGATCCGTGCGTCCACCGGCTTCGCCGTTCACACCGGAGCTTCCGCTTACACCGGTGCGTCCGCGCCATGTCCGGTGCTCGAGGCCTGCGCCGGGTTTTCAGCCTGCCACGCCGCCGACCTGCATGGTTCCGACGCGGCCGGCCCGTACCGCTCCAGCAGCGCCACCCCGCACAGCCTTGACGCTGTCGGCACGCCGGTCGCGCAGCCGCCCGCGCCGGGACATGCAGCCTTCACGGCGTTTACGGCACCCGTGCATCTGTCGACGCACGGTTCCGGTACCTGGCGCACCCCCACCCGTGCCGGCCAGACGCGCTCTGACCCGCCGGCCGCCCTGCGGCCGCGCGACGCGCACACGCTCATTGACCGGTTGCGGCGCGACTCGCTCGACTTCGCGTTCCTGCTCGCGCTCATGCGCTCGAACGAGCCCGCGAGCTTCGGTAATCCGCCCCCCGTCTCTCAGGCCTGATCCAGCCGTTTGCCGTCCGCACATCCGCGGCGGCGCGACTCACAGGTTTGCCGCCGGACGACCGGCGGCGGAGAGACATATCCCATGTTTGCGATCGCAGTAGCCGTCCAGTCGGGCGGGCTGACACTCCACGAGATCATCAGCGACATCCCGCATGATGGCGCGTCCCTCGTCGTCTATCTGATGTTGCTGGCGTTTGTGGGCTTCATCTGGGCGGGCAGCAGGAAGAAGTCCGTATAGGTACCACCATGCGGTGTCCGCCGGCGCGCTCGAGCGCCGGCGGACCGCCGCTCAGGAACCGGATTTGGCAACGGCACCGGCGGAAGTACGACGACCCTCCTTACGCTCATCCAGGCTGGGAAGGTCGATGGTGAAGCAGGTGCCGCTACCGTACGTGCTCTCGACGACGACCTCTCCTTCGAGGAGCGTGAGCAGCTTCTTCGTGATGGACAGTCCGAGACCCGTGCCGCCGTACTCGCGCGTGTGCGACTGATCGATCTGCCGGAAGTCCTCGAAGATGGCGCCGAGATCCTCCGGTTTAATGCCGATGCCGGTGTCAGCCACGACGATCTGAACTCCGCGCCGGCTCTCCAGTGGAGCCGCCTTGATGCGGACTGCCCCGTCCTGCGTGAACTTGATGGCGTTGGAGAGCAGATTCAGCAGTACCTGTTTCAGCTTCGTGCGATCAGTGCGAATCGTCGGCAGCTCCTTCGAGACATCCGACTCGAACGTGAGGTTGCTGCCGTGCAGCATGGACTGCACGGCTTCCGACACTTCGGCGATCACCTCGGCGACGAAAACGGGCTCGACGTGCAGCGGCATCTTGCCGGCCTCGATCTTCGACAGATCGAGAATGTCATTGATCAGTTCGAGAAGGTGCTGACTCGTGGTGTACGTCTTGGTCAATGCCTCATCCTGCTGATCCGTCAGCGCTCCGTAGATCCGCTCCCGTATGAGCGATGTATAGCCGAGGATGACGTTGATCGGCGTCCTCAGCTCATGGCTCATATTGGCCAGGAACTCACTCTTCAGCCGCGACGCCTTCTGCAGCTCGAAGCTCTGCCATTCCAGCCGACGATTGCGTTCCTCGAGCTCGAGTGTGGCGTGACGGATGCGCTCCTCCAGCTGGTCATTGAGCTGCTGGAGTTCCCGCGCGAGCCGCTCGTTGTCCTCCGAGTCCGTGAGGTCGTGGATCACGCTCACGATCGCCGTCAGCTCGCCGCGCGCATTCATGATTTTGCTGCTGCCCACTTCCACCGGGAACTCGCGACCCGTTTCCGGATCGACGATCGAGATCCGTTCCATGTGGCGATGCTCGGGATGCAGCATGAAGTTGCTGATCAGCGTGGTGAACCGCATGTCGTTGGCCTGGATCTGCTGCCTCGCGTTGCGGTCCCGCGTCTGCTCATCGTCGACGACGAACAGGCGGTCCGCCTCGGGATTCATCAGCACGATGTTCGTGCTCTGGTCCGTGACGAGGATCGGGTCGCTGACGTTCTCGAGTATGACGTTCAGGCGGTCGCGCTCCAGGCGTGCGTCGTGCTCGGCCACGCGTGACCGGTTGAACTGCACCTCCAGCTCGCCGACCACATGCCGCAGGTCCGTGATGTCACGCAGCACGGAGATCACGCCCGGCTGACCACCAATGTTCTCCACCGGGACGGACAACACCTCGAACAACAGGTCGGAACCGTCCTGCGCATCGACGAGATTCAACTCGCGGCCATCACTATGCTGCGACGCCATTGCGGTCTGTGTCAGCAGCGAACTGAACAGCAGGTTGTTGATCTGCACAGCACGGCGCCGGCCGTCACTGTCGTCCGGCTGGGTGGTGAAGAGCTGCTCGGCACGACGGTTCGACAGCACGATATCGTTGCCGATGTCCGTCAGCAGAACGGGATCGGGCATCGCGTTGACGATCGTGGTGAGCAGGTCCATCTGGCGTGATGACTGTTTGCCGCGTGCGGCCAGAGACTCGAGGCGTGCCAGACGGGAGAGGAGTGGACCGAGCCGTGACGTGAGATGTGCGAACTGGACCGCCGCATCGTCGACCGCGTCCGCCTCGAGGAGCACTGCACCGATCGAGCGCCCGGCATCATCACGGAACGTGAATGCGACGAACGATCGGAAGTGCAGCGGCGGAAACGAGTCGGCACTCCGTACAGCCGGAGCGCCGCCATGCAGACCGCCGTGCTCGATCAGCTCCAGCACGGGCGAATCCGGCTCGTCCAGAGCGCGCAACACATCGTGCGTGCGCTCGTCGCTGCCCCACACCGCGCCGCGCAGGCCGGCTTCGGTGTTGACCAGGAATACGGCGCGCTGCAGGTGAAACTGCCGGGCGGCCCGTTCGAGCACAATGGAGCACGCCTCGCCCAGATCGGACGCGCGTGAGAGCTCCTCGATCAGCTCGGCGACCAGTGCGTCCGGGGGACCCGGCTCTGCAGCCACACCTCAACTCAACTGAGTTCGTCCAGCCTTCGTCTCAGATCGGCATTCTCCGCCATGAGGCGTTCCATGTCCGTCGACGTCGGCGCCGGCGCGGCGATGGGACGTGACGACGTGCCCGTCAGTGCAATCGCCTCCGCGAACCGGAGATACGTCTCCACCGACGCCACGACGATGCGCGCCTCGACGCTGACCAGGTCGATGCCGACCAGGGACACTCTGACGTACGCATCGATGACGATGCCCTTGTCGAGTACCCGGTCCAGAACGTCAATGAGGCTACTGCCCGCAGCTGCCCTTTCGACCGCCATTTCACTTCTCCGAAGAGGGGGTGCGCTTGACCTGCTTCTTCTCGATGTTGTCCAGCTTCAACGCCAGTGCGTCCAGCTTGGCGGCAAGTGCGGCAACGCCCGCATTGTCGATCGCGTGCGACGCGTAGTTCGGGTCCGTACGCCACCAGTTCATGCCGATCTCCTCCGCCTTGTCGATCGAGCACACGAGGAGGCGGATGCGGATGGTCAGCAATTCGACGTTGGCGAGGTTGACCTTGATGTCTCCCGCCACCACGAGACCCTTGTCGAGGATCCGGTCGAGAATGTCGACCAGCCCCTGCGATCGCTGTGGTCCCAGTTCGTAACGTTCTGCCACGTTAGTACCTTCTCAGAGCAGGCGACCCAGTGGACCCAGGTCGATGTTGAGATCCTCGCCTTCCAGTCCGAACACCGTCTTGATGTCGCCGAGCCGCTCTTCCAGCCGCATCAGCGCCAGCCCGACGTTCTCGATCTCCTCGTCCGACAGACTGCCGCCTTCCATCCGCCTCACGGCCTGGTGCTCCAGCACCTGGCGGAGCAATTCGATCAGCGTCAGGACGAGCCGCGCCAGCCCGGCTTCGATGTCATCCGCCGACGCGTCGATGCGCTGCGGCAGGGTCGGCGCGATCGCCCTCAGATCCGCCGCGATGCGCTCCAGCTCCGCGTCTTCCCTGCTCACGTCACGAACGAGTACGGCGGCCATGGCCCCGTCAGGAGGAATCGCGCATCCCCAGACGTCTCACGAACTTCGCGCATCGCAGCATGGTACGCGTCCGCGGCCGTCCACGCCACCAGGTGGGCTACGGTGACCAGCGGCCCATCGGCCGAACCGTACTCCACCCGCGTGTCCCCGGCGAGTGATCCGACTCGCGCCGCCATCGTTTCCACGATCCGCTCCCCCTCAGTCCGCCGGCCGGTCGTCCGGGCGTGCTTTCGTGCGAGCGACGCCATGTATTCCGTTCCAGATTCGGACTTTGCGGTATGCACATCCTGTTCCGCATCCGGGGAATCCGACATCACGCGCACCCCGTATTCAGCGTGTCCTGCGAAGCGGCCGAGGAGTTCCGACCACGTTTCGGCTTCGGCAGTGATGCGCTCCGCCGCCGCGTCGCGGTCGGACGATACCTGACCGAACCGGAGCGGGATGGGTGTCACCCGCTCGTCCATTGCCGCTGCGATCAGGGCATTGTGGGTGCGCACCGCCTCAACCGACGGTGCGACAGGCGAGTCGTGTTCCGTGGCCCAGACGACCAGTCCGCCCGCCTGTATGGCGAAGGGCTGCTGCGCGTCCAGGCCGACGCAGCCGTCCGGCACGGCGTGGCCTGCCGGCAGGATGCAGTACAGATGCAGCATTCAGGGCAGGGCGCGGCCGCGCATCGATTCGATGGATGACAGGATCACGTTCAGGCCGAGGTAGATCAGGTCGACACCGGCGACACTGATCGTCACATCGCCGGAGATGACTGCACCCTTGTCGAGCACGCGGTTGACGAGATCGACGAGCGCGAACTCCTCCTCGTTCGACATGCGTCTCTCAGGTGTCGCCATAAACGTCCACGAAGCGGTAAGGTGCCCAGGGTCCGGAGAAGCTCACGATCATCCCGAGTTCAGTGTATCGCGCATACAGTTCTGCCGCATGCGTTCGCAGCGCGGTCTCGGCGTCGCGGTCGACGAGCAGCGCGGCGTTCAGTGTTACAGTGCCCTGCTCTTCACTCTCCGCGAGCGGCAGTATCCGCACATCGGCTGCATGCGGCCGAAGCCCCTCGAGCAATTCATGCGCAAGGGTCCTGCCCGCCCGAGTCACCTCCTGCTTAACCAGGTCCCCGCGGCGACGCTCGAGGAGATAGCGCCGGCCGGGCGATGCAGCCGCGATCTCATCATCCAGGCGCTTCAACTCGGGCGATACGTCCGAGCCATGTCGCGCGAGCTCATCCGCATCGTACGCCACTTTCAGGTTCCACTCGCGCCGGCCGCTGAGCGCGCGCAAGCCCGTGGTCACTTCGTCCATCCTCGCGCCGACCGCGTCCCGGAGCGCCTGCTCGCCGGAATACAGACTGAACAGCCGCGCCGGCAGGATCTCCGCGTTGTCGGCGAACCACGTGACTACGCGCTCGTGTGCGAGACCCTGCTCCCCCACCCAGTCCAGATCCTCGAGGCGTGCCTCCACGGCGTCGGCGCCGTACACGCCCGCCGGCAGGTCTGCCACCGCGGCCTGCACCGGTCCGAGCTTCAGCAGCCGCACCGGCGCATCCCCCACACCGGCCACGTCCGCCGGCGGCGGTGCATCCGACGGCACGAAACCGTACAGGTAGACGACGTCGTTCATTCCACGATGTTCCACGTATCGACGAATCCGCGCAAGGCAGCCGCACCTGCGGGTGGCGGATCGAGCGCCGGCGCACGAATGGCGGCAGGCGCACCCGCACGGTATGCGCCGGCGCCGCGGGAGGCCGATGCTCCAGCCAGGCTCCGGCCGGGACGGTCACCGCGTGCCGGCGGGGGCGCGCTGCCGGTCCCGGCATCGCGGTTCAGCAGCACGGCGGCCACCCGGATGCCGGCGCCGGCCAGGGTCGCTTCCAGTCGCCCGGTTTCGGCCCGCACCATCGGCTCGTCGAGCGTCACGATGATCACGCCTGTCCGGGCGGAGTCGTGCAGCGTGTCGCGCAGGCCGCGCAACTCCCGCGACAGCTCGAGCAACGACTCCGCGGCACCCCCCGCGACGCCCGAGATGCCATACTTCACGAACACGCGCATCAACTGGCGCGTCCAGCCGAGCGCTACCTCCGGCATCTCCAGCAGCCGCAGGAAATGACCGGTCGGCGCGGAGTCGATGACGACCAGCTCGTCCTCTCCCGCCGCGCCCAGCATCGCGGCCGTCGCGGCCAGCTCATCGAGACCGGGCGGCGAGAGATTCCACAACGTCCCGATCACCCGCCGGTCCAGCGCGGCCGACTGCGTCAGCCCCAGATGCTCCAGCGCCGCGACAACCTCCTCCTGATACGCATCGCGCAGCCGCTCGAGCTGCGCCGCCGGCTCGATCTGAAGTACCCGCAGCCGGTCGGGCAGTCGCTCCCCGGGATCCACGAGAAGATCACCCAGCG
>JAGTUV010000107.1 GCA_018224305.1 Gemmatimonadota bacterium | reverse complement strand
GAGATCGCCGCACAGACGACGCGCATGGCGGGCAGTGCGGCGGATGCGATGGGGTGGGATGTGCGCAGCAGGACAGCGATGGCGTTCTATGACGTCTATCAGGCCGACCGCCAGCTGGATGTGATGCTGGAGACACTCGACTGGCTCACGCAGTTCGAGCAAGTCGCGCTGACGATGTACTCCACGGGAGCAGGCCGGCAGAGTGATGTGCTGCGGGCCGGTGTGGAAGTCGCCCGTATGAATGCCGAACTGGAGCGCATGCAGGCGATGCGCGCCGTGGCGGCCGCCAGATTGAACGCACTGCTGGATCGCCCCTCCGACACGGTCGTTGCCCGCGTGGCCTGGAGCCCGCTGCCCGCGGACATGCCCGCGCTCACGGATCTCGAGCGGTGGGCCGAAGAGAGCCGGCCCCTGATCGAGCGGGGCCGCGTGGCCCTCGACCGGGCACGCACACGGGAAGCGCTCGCACGGCGCGAGATATGGCCTGATCTCCAGCTGGGCGTGCAGTACGGTCAGCGCGGCTCCGACATGGGCACGGAGCGGATGGGCAGTGTCATGCTCGGCTTCAGCCTGCCCGTGTTCGCCGGCCGGCGACAGATGCAGATGCGACGTGAAGCCGCAGCGATGACCGCCATGTCGGTGGCCGAGCTCGATGAATTACGCGCGGACATGCGGTCGCGCATCGGCGAGCTGCACGCGGAGCTGACACGCACGCGGTCGCTGATCACGCTCTACCGCTCCGAAGTGCTGCCGCAGGCGGAGGCGAATGTGACGTCGTCGGTCTCGGCCTACCGCGTCGGCCGTGTCGACTTCATGACGCTCGTCGATGCGCGGATGACGGTGAATCGATACAGCCAGGAACTGTACGCGCTGCTCGCCGAATACGGCTGGCGCGTGGCCGAGCTGGAGATGGTGCTCGGTCGCGAGCTGCCGTCATCGACGCGCACACTGGAGGAGGTCTCATGACCACGAAACATACAACGCTGCTGGCCGCACATCGGTCGTCGATCATTGCCGGTGCACTGGTCATCGCGGCCGTCGTCGTAGTCTGGGCAGCAACGCGAGGCGGTGATCAGGATTCGTCGGCAGTGCGCGTAGCTCAGGCCAACGCGTCAGCTGATCCGCACGCAGGCCACGACATGACCGGCGTGACCACGGAGGACGGAGCGGTGCACCTCACGCCCGAGCTCGTGGCGTCGCTCGGCGTGACGACCGTGCTCGCCGAGATCGCTCCGCTGACCCGCACCATCCGGACGACCGGTAACGTCGTGTACGACGAAACGCGGCTTACGACGGTGGCACCGAAGTTTTCCGGTTTCGTGGAGCGGCTGCACGTCGATTTCACCGGACAGGCCGTGCGTCGCGGTGAGCCGCTGCTCGAGATCTACAGCCCCGAACTGGTCGCCGCGCAGGAGGAACTCCTCGCCGCACACCGAATGGTGACGCAAATGCGCGAGGCGGCGTCGCAGGCGGTCAACGATCGCGCCACCGACCTGGTCGATGCGGCCCGGCGACGTCTCCTGCTATGGGATATCTCGCCGTCGCAGGTACAGCAGATCGAACGGAGCGGTCAGGTCCGTCGCACGCTTACGCTGCACGCGCCATCCACGGGATTCGTGACGGAGAAGATGGTGCAGGCCGGGCAGGCCGTGGAGACGGGGATGGCCCTGTACCGTCTCGCGGACCTGAGCACGGTGTGGGTCGAGGCGGACATCTATGAGCAGGACCTCCGCTTCGTTCAACTCGGACAGACGATGCACGTCGAGATTGCCGCGTATCCCGGCGAACAGTTCCAGGGACAGGTCAGCTACATCTACCCTGAAGTGCGCATGGACACGCGCACTGCCCGCATCCGGATCAGCCTCCCGAATCCCGGCGGGCGGATCAAGCCCGGCATGTTCGCAACCGCGCAGCTCGAGTCGGCCGTAACGGAGCGGGCCGTCCTCGTGCCGCGTGACGCAGTCATGCACAGTGGCGGTCACGACATGGTCTTCGTGGACGAAGGCGGCGGTGTCTACCGCGCCAGGGAGGTTCAGGTCGGCGCGGACATGGGCGCGAACACCCAGATCCTTTCCGGGCTGCTGGCAGGCGAGCGCGTCGTCAAGCGCGCCAACTTCCTGCTGGACTCCGAGAGCCGCCTCATGGAAAGCATGGGCGCGATGCCCGGCATGAACCACTAGGAGCCGACATGCTGCACCGATTGATCGAATGGTCGATCCGCAATCGCCTACTGGTCATGATCGCAACTGCGTTCACCATCGGCGCGGGTGTATGGGCGGTTCGTACAACGCCGGTGGACGCGATCCCCGACCTGTCGGACGTACAGGTGATCATCCAGACGGAATGGGCGGAGCAGGCACCGCAGATCATCGAGGACCAGGTCACGTACCCGCTGACGACAGCGCTGCTCGCTGTGCCCGGCGCCACCACAGTGCGCGGGATCTCGGGCTTCGGCATCTCATACGTATACGTGCTGTTTGCCGATGGCACGGACCCGTACTGGGCGCGCTCGCGCGTACTCGAGTACCTGTCGCAGGTACGTGAGCAGCTGCCGGACGGCGTCAGTCCGCAGCTGGGTCCCGACGCCACCGGTGTAGGCTGGATCTATCAGTACACGCTCGAGAGCGAGCGACACGACCTCGCCGAGCTGCGCACGCTCCAGGACTTCTTCGTCCGCTATCAGTTGCAGAGCGTGCCGGGCGTCAGCGAAGTCGCCACGGTGGGCGGCTACGTGCAGCAGTACCAGGTCGAGGTCGATCCGCAGCGGCTGCACGGCTACGGCCTGTCGATGCAGCAGGTGAGCGACGCAGTCCGCATGGCGAACTCGGATGCCGGTGCGCGCGTGATCGAGCTGTCCGGCCGCGAGTACATGGTGCGCGG